>JANOJJ010000089.1:0-15251 GCA_031408155.1 Rubrivivax sp. | reverse complement strand
GCCAGGCGCACGTTGCGCGGCACCACGGTGTTGAACACCTTGTCGCCGAAGTGCGCCTTGAGCTGCTCGCTCACTTGCTGTTGCAGCGTGATGCGCGGGTCGAACATCACACGCAGCAGGCCGATGATCTGCAGGTCGCGGGTGAGGTTGAGGTTGCCATGCACCTGCTTGATCGTGTTGACCAGGTCGGAGAGTCCTTCGAGCGCGAAGTACTCGCACTGCATCGGCACGATCACCCCTTGCGCGCTGCACAAGCCGTTGAGCGTGAGCAGGCTCAAGCTCGGCGGGCAGTCGATGAGCACGAAGTCGTATTCGGTGGTCACGGTGGCGAGGGCAGTCTTCAGGCGACGCTCACGCTGGGCAAGCTGCACCAGTTCGATCTCTGCGCCGGCCAGTTCGCGGTTGGCACCGATCACGTCATAGCCACCCTTGGGGCTGCGGCCACGGGCGTCGGCCAGCGTGGCTGCATCGAGCAGCACGTCGTAGACGCTGCAGGCCAGCGCTCGCTTGTCGATGCCCGAACCCATGGTGGCGTTGCCCTGTGGGTCGAGATCGACGACGAGCACGCGTTGCCCGGCCAGGGCCAGGCCAGCGGCCAGGTTGACGGTGGTGGTGGTCTTGCCGACGCCGCCCTTCTGGTTGGCGATGCAGAAGATCCGGGCCTGGCCGGCGGTGGTGGTCATTGGGTTCCCAGGCGGATGCCAAAACCGAGCAGGAACAGGCCAGCGGCCCGCTCGAGCAGGCGGGCCAGGCGTTGATGTGCTCGGATACTGGCGCTGACGGCGTTGGCAAAGGCGCACAAGGTCAGGCAATAGACGGCGGTGATCAAGGCGATGGTCGCCGCCATCGCGGCGAAGGTGACCATGCCGCGGTGTGAGACTGGATTGATGAACAGCGGGAAGAAGGCCATGTAGAACACGATTGCCTTCGGGTTGAACAGGGTAATCAGCAGCGTCTGGCGCAAATAGTGGCCGGCGTCGATGCGTACCGAGCTGTTGCTGCCGAGTCTGGCGAACAGCAAGCGCAGGCCGATCCATGCCAGGTAGGCGGCGCCCAGGTATTGCACGCTGCGAAAGAGTGTGGGATGTGCGGCCAGGAGGGCCGCCACACCGGCGACGGCCAGCCACATCAGCACCTGGTCGCCGAGGATCACGCCCAAGGTGGCAGCCGCGCCGCCACGAAAGCCGCCCTTGGCGGTTGAGTTGAGCAAGGCGAAAGTGCCTGGGCCGGGCAAGGCGAGGAACAGCAGAATCGCAGCGCAGAAGGCGCCGAAGTCGGTAATGCCAAGCATGGGATACCTCTGAGTTGCCGGGCGGTCGCGGAGAAACCGGTGAAGGTGGCCTGCGTAGTTGCCGCTGGGTGTGGCGGTCCGCGTTGCGTAGTGTAGTTTTGAGCCCGGTCTGGAAACGGCGAGTCAAGCCAGGCAGGGTTCGGTTTTCAGCCAAACCAGGCAACGCTCGGCATCGAGGCCGGGCACTTGCAATTGTTCCACGTGAAACAGGGCGGTTGGGCGGCCTAGCGCAGCCAGTTCGTCCGTGGGCAGCTTACCTTTCATCGCGACCCAGAATCCAGCCGGCGACAACAGATGGCGGGTCAGGCGTGTGAACTCGTCAAGAGACGAAAAGGCGCGTGAGGTGATGAGGTCGAAGGGCGGCTCCTGGAGTGCCTCGACGCGGGCGTGTCTGGCCTGCAGGTTGGACAGACCCAGGGTGCCGGCCGCTTGGCGGATGAACGCGGCCTTCTTGCCAACGGTATCGACGCACACGATGTGGACTTCGGGCATCAAGACGGCCCAGACGATGCCTGGCAAACCGCCGCCGCTGCCGACGTCGAGGATGCGCGCGCGATGTTTCTCCGGCAGTCTTGACCGAACCGACGGCACCGCGGCCATGCAGTCGACCACGTGCTGCAACCACATCGCCGCCGGGTCGCGTACAGCGGTCAGGTTGTAGGTGGCATTCCAGCGTTGCAGCAAGGCCAAGTAGGCCAGCAGCCGATCGGCCTGCTGTTGTGTGAGTCCCAGGCCCAGGCTGAGCCCGGTCGCCAGCGCGGCTGCGCGGTCAGGCGGCGGCATCCCGGGCGGTGGCCAGGGTGCCATCGAAGCCCCGGAATCGGCCTTTCTTCAAGTGAACCAGCAGCAGCGACATCGCCGCCGGGGTCATGCCCGACAGCCGTGCGGCCTGTCCCAGCGTGGCCGGGCGGTGTCGCGCCAGCTTCTGGCGTACCTCAAAGGACAGGGCGCTGACCTGGGCATAGTCCAGGTCATCAGGCAGGCTCAGGTGCTGGTAGTGGGATGCACGGTCAACCTCTTCGCTCTGCTTGTCGATATAGCCGGCGTACTTCAGTGCGATCTCGGCTTGCTCGATCACGGCATCAGCTTCGCGAACGCCCCAGTCGCGCCGTAGTGTTTCACGTGAAACTGCGCCGTCGGGCCTGGCGATGGCGGCCAATTCGCTCACCGCGTCATGGCCAACGCCAGGGCGGCGCAACAGGTCGGCCAAGCTGCATTCGTGCTCCAGTGGCTTGCCAAGCACCCGTTCAGCATCTGCGGCGGGTACGGTCTGCGGGCGCAGCCAACTGCTGCGCAGGCGCGCCAGTTCGGACTCCAAGCGGTCGCGCTTGCGCGAGAAGGCGTCCCAGCGACGATCGTCGACCAGCCTCAACCGGCGCCCGATTTCGGTCAACCGCAGATCGGCGTTGTCTTCGCGCAATTGCAGACGGTACTCGGCCCGACTGGTGAACATCCGGTACGGTTCGGTCACGCCTTTGTTGACCAAATCGTCCACCAGCACGCCCAAATAGGCCTCGTGCCGGGCCGGCAGCCAGGGCTCGCGGCCCAGCACTTGCAAGGCTGCGTTGGCACCCGCGACCAGCCCTTGTGCGGCTGCTTCTTCGTACCCCGTGGTGCCGTTGATCTGACCTGCAAAGAACAAGCCGCGCACCGCTCGCGTTTCAAACGAGGACAGCAGTTCGCGGGGGTCGAAATAGTCGTACTCGATCGCGTAACCCGGCCGCAGGATGTGCGCATGCTCCAGGCCGACGATCGAACGCACAGCAGCGATCTGGATGTCGAAGGGCAGCGAGGTCGAAATGCCGTTGGGATAGAACTCATGCGTGCTCAAGCCCTCGGGCTCGAGGAATATCTGGTGCGAGCCCTTGTCGGCGAAGCGATTGACCTTGTCCTCGATACTGGGACAGTAGCGGGGCCCAACGCCTCCGATCACCCCGGTGAACATCGGGCTGCGGTCGAAACCGCTGCGAATGATCTCGTGCGTGCGCTCGTTGGTATGCGTGATCCAGCAAGGCAGCTGTTGTGGGTGCTGCTCTGGCGTACCAAGAAGACTGAACACCGGCATCGGCGTCTTGGGTGCCGCGCCGCCAGCGCCCGGCATGCCGTCACCGGGTTGTTCGACCAGGCGCGAGAAGTCGATCGAACGTCCGTCCAGCCGCGGCGGTGTGCCGGTCTTCAACCGCCCCTGCGCGAGCTTCATTTCCTTCAGCCGTGCGGACAGGGTCAGCGCCGGGGGATCACCGGCGCGGCCTGCGGCGTGGCTCTGCAAGCCGACGTGAATGCGACCGTCAAGGAAGGTACCCGCGGTCAACACCACGGCGCGTGCGCGAAAGCGCACGCCGACCTGCGTTACCGCGCCGACTACCCGGCCGCCTTCGAGCATCAGGTCGTCCACCGCCTGCTGGAACAGCCAGAGCCTGGGCTGGCTCTCCAGGCGATGCCGGATGGCGGCCCGGTACAGCACGCGGTCGGCCTGCGCCCGGGTAGCGCGCACTGCCGGGCCCTTGCTGCCGTTGAGGATCCGGAACTGAATGCCCGCCTCGTCGGTGGCAGCGGCCATGGCACCGCCCATCGCATCGATCTCCTTGACCAAATGGCCCTTGCCGATGCCGCCGATCGACGGGTTGCAGCTCATCTGACCGAGCGTCTCGATGTTGTGGGTAAGCAGCAGCGTCAAGCAACCCATGCGTGCCGCGGCCAACGCGGCTTCAGTGCCGGCATGGCCACCGCCGACCACGATGATGTCGAACTCCTGAGGGTGCAGCATGGAGTTGGTCGCAGCCCGAAGGCCGTTGCAGGCGAGAGCGCGATTCTAGAAGGCGCCCCTCGTTTGTGGGCTGCGCATGGGCATGGGCATCGGGGCCTGGGCCTCTCGCTGCGTCGAAACTCCGGCTCGATCAACCGCCGGGATCGCTGCCGCACCAATAATCGCATGATGGCCGCCGTACCCAACAAACGCCCCGACTGCCGCCCGACTGCCGCCCCGACTGTGGCGCCTGCTGCATCGCACCCTCGATCTCGACCGACATCCCGCAGCCAGACGGGAGGACCAGGAGTCGCAAGCCGGCAGGTCTGCGCTGCACGCAACTCGACGCTGATCTGCGCTGCAGACTATTCGGCCAGCCCGATCGGCCGGTCGTCTGCGCGTCGCTGCAACCGAGCGCCGACATGTGCGGCCGATCGGTCGCGCAGGCGATGCGCTGGCTGACCCGTCTCGAACAGCAAACCCGACCCGGCTGACGACCGATGCCGATCGACGAGCTCGCCCACCGCCGCGTACTGGCCCTGTATCCGGTGCTGGACGGCATCGGCGAGACTGAACGGCGCACTGTGCTGGCGACCGAATCGCAAGCGATCTCGGTGCCGGCCGGTGTGACGCTGTTCGAGCAAGGGCAGCCCTGCCCCGGGTTTCCGCTGGTGTTACAGGGCAATGTGCGCGTGGTGCGCGGCTCTCCTGGTGGGCGCCACCTGGAGTTGTACCGAGTCACGCCCGGCGAGCTGTGCGTGGTGTCGACCTCCTGCCTGTTCGGCAGCGTGCCCTTGACGGCGCATGGCCAGACCACGGAGGCGACCGACCTGGTGATACTCTCGCCGGCCGGGTTTGCGCGCTGGTCGGCGCACGAAGGATTTCGCCGTTACGTGTTCGGCATCTTTGCCGACCGCCTGACCGACCTGATGGCGCTGGCCGAGGCCGTGGCCTTCCAGCGCCTGGACCAGCGCCTGGCGCACGCGCTGCTGGGGCATGGCCAGGTGGTGCGAGCCACCCACCAGGCGCTGGCAGACGAACTGGGCACCGTGCGAGAGATCATCACGCGACTGCTCAAGCGCTTCGAGAGGGCGGGCTGGGTCAGCCTGTCGCGCGAACGCATCGGTATCGTCGACGCCAACGCCCTGCGCGGCTTGGCCGCAGGCCTCGCGCCGCTGCCGCCCATCGGCTCGACCGCTTGACGCCATGGCCCGCCCTGTGTAACCCAGGTCACAGAGCGCGCCGGCCAGTGCCCCCGACACTGCGTCATCGGCGCTGTTGCCGAATGAACCCTCAGGAAAATGTCCATGAAATCCAATGTCGGCGGCATCGACCGCATTCTTCGCATCATTCTCGGCCTGGTTCTGATCGGCCTGGCCGCGACCGGCACGGTGGGCGCCTGGGGCTGGATTGGTGTCGTGCCGCTGGCCACCGCGACGCTGGGTTTTTGCCCGCTGTACACGATGCTCGGCTTGAGTACCTGCTCGCTCAAGCGCAGCTGAGCCGCGTCAGGACGCGCTGCGGGCCTCAGATTGAGTCGCACTGGCCGATAATGCTTGCATGAAGCTGCACCAGCCGGCCACGGCCGGTGCATGCTGGTCTCACCTCACAACGCCTGCACCCGCAGGCGGCAAGCATGGACCGACAAACACGACTGCCGCGTCTGACCCTGTTGAGCGTGGCCGTCGCCGCGGCCAGTTGGCTTGCGGCATGCACCACCCCGCCGGCTGCGACCCAGCCAACACCAGCGCCCGCTCCCGCCGTCGCCCCAGTCACTCACTCGCCGCCGGCTCCGGCAGCACCGCCGGTAGCGGCCGAACCCGCTGGTCCGGCGTCTCCTGCGGCCGTGCAGCAGGCCCAGCGCTTGGCCAATGCCGCTGCTGACTTGCTCGAAGTGGGCAACGAGGACCAGGCACTGGCCGAGATCCAGCGCGCGGTACAGCTCGACCCTGCGAATCGACTGGCGCAAAGCCTGCTCAAGCAGATCCAGATCGACCCCCAGGTGCTGCTGGGCCGCGAATACTTCTCCTACCGCGTCGAGCCAGGCGAGAGCCTGTCGAGGATCGCAGGGCGCTTCCTGAAGGATGTGCACCTGTTCTACGCGCTGGCGCGCTACAACGACATCAAGGTGCCGCGCCAGTTGCAAGGCGGGCAGACCATCAAGGTGCCCGGCAAACAGCCACCGGCTGCAGCTGCGCCACCACCGCCGCCTGCTCCGCCGCCAGCCGCTGCGCCGCCGGTCAAGCCCGCCCCGAACGAAGTCAAACCACCGGCCGCCGATGGCGTGGTCTCGCAGGAGTACCGCAAGGGCTTGTCTCTGATGGCGCAGCAAAGGCCCGCAGAAGCCATCCAGGCCTTCGACAAGGTGCTCGACCGCGACCCTGGCCACGCCAATGCAAAGCTTAAGCGGGCGCAGGCGGTTGGCCAGGTCGGCGGTCTCGTGCGACTGCTCGAAAATACCATCAAGCGGCTCGACGCTCTGTTGGCGCAGAACCCTGGTAACGCCGCGGCCAAGACCGACCGTGACAAGGCCGTGGCCGACCGCGACCGCTTGCTAACTGTCAAATAGTACGGCATCTGCCAGGTTGCTGGTTCAGCGCCTGGGTGCCGGGGCCGCCGCCGTGCCCGGCGTTGCGAGCGCCTTCGGCTTGGCCAGATGCTGTTGCAACGTCAAGGCCGCCGGATGGCGGCGATCGAACACCAGCGCGGCGTTGACTGCAGCGCGCGCTGCTTCGGGCTGGCTATGCTTGATCGATTCGGCCTTCTGCACGTAGAGGTCGGCCAGCATCGCCCGGGTGACGGCTTCGTTGCGCAATGGCGAGTCACGCAGCATCTGGATCGCCGCATCGAGGTCCCCCTGTCTGGCCAACAGGGTCGCGTGTTCCCTCACGCTGTTGGCCGAGCGCGTCGGATCGCCGTTTGCGGCTGGCGTGATTTCGATGTCCGCGCCGCTGCGCCGCGCGATCGGCAGTCGCGACATGCGGCCGACCAGACTGCGTCGGTTGCGTTCACGTTCGATCTGGCGCAGCGCCTCGGCTGCTGAACGTCGCATCGGGTCGAGTGCCAGCACCTCGAGATAGGCCTGCGATGCCGCGTCCAGGTCCCCGCGCCGTTGTGCGGCTTCGGCCACCGCCAAGCGCTCGACCGCCACCGCGTTGGCCTGGCGCCGGGCTTCGGCCAGGCGTGTATGCGCCCGCTTGTCGTCAGGGCTGACCAAGCTCAAGACCTCCCACGACAGCGCTGCAGCCGCCCACTGGCCGCTTGCCTCGGCACGGGCGGCTTGCTCGGCTTGCGCGCGCGCGAAAGCGTGCAGCGCGGTGTCGACCGGGCCGTCGTCGGCTGCTGCTGTCCGAGCCGGCGCTGCCGTGCCGTCGGCGGGCAGTTGCACTGGACCGCGAGCAGCGCAAGCACCGAGCAGCAGCAGCGCGCTCACCAGTGCCCAGCTTGCGCGCCGCGCAGGCGAGCTCACGGTGCCGTCAGCGGGCGGCTGACCTGCAGCTTGGACTTGAAGGCGTCCAGGCTGAGGTCGCCGAAGATCATCGTCCGCCGCAACATCAGCGGTTGCGCGTAGAACGGGTTGCCTCCCGGCATCACAGTGGCAGCCAACTCAATGCCGTGGCGCGCGGCGCTGTCGAGCACGACCTCGTTGGCTTCGCCGAAGGGGTAGGCCAGATGACGTACTTTCAGAGCGGGAAGCCTGCGCTCGAGCGAGTCGCGCGGCACCCGCATCTCGGTGTCGATGTTGGCCCGGTAACGGTCGTCGGTCTCGCCCAGGCGACGTTCGACCAGGTTGCGATGACTCTTGGTGTGTGACTGCACGTCCACCAACCCGGAGGCCTGCATCTCCTGCAACTGCGCCCAGGTCAGCGCGTCACCGCCGCCCAGGAAGTCGGTGTACACAAAGACCGTTGCTGCAAGGCCGTACTTCTTCAACAGCGGGAATGCATGGCGGAAGACGGATTCGTAGCCGTCGTCGAAGGTGATGACGACCGCGCGCTGCGGCAAAGACTGCTCGCCAGCCAGAAAGGCGGCCAGGTCCCCGAGTCGGATCACTCGGTAGTCGTTGCTCGACAGCCAGGACAGCTGAGCCTCGAAGTTGGCCGGCGAAACGACCATCTTGGTGTTGGCGGCACCCAGCCGGTGGTAGCACAGGATGGGCACGGTCTGCACTCGATCGGCCTGCACGCCGAGCGGATTGAGCGCACGCAGCGGCACCAGCAGCGGTTGATTGGCTTCGAGCTGCCCGCCCGCGTTGGCGTCGGCAATTTGCCAGGCCAGACTTGTGGCACCGAGAAAACGCGCAGCCACGCCGCCGTAACTGTCGCCCGCAGCCGGACGGTAGACCAGCAGGCGCTCGTTGCGGCCCAGAACCTGGCCGCGAGCCTGCGGCCAATCGGCTGCGACGTCGGGTGTGGCTGCCGGTAGCGAAGGCGCAGCCGGGGAGAGCCGTTCGGTTGAAGCCATCGGGGCGCGTACCGGCGCTGGCGGCGCTGACGCGCATGCTGCCAGCAGCAGCAGCGCCGCCACCAGCGCGGTCAACTCGGGCGTCCTCACCTGCAGCACCTGCAGCCCATCGCTCACGGCCGCGGCTTGCTGACCGCGCCGACCGCAGACGCCGGTGGTCGGCCAGTCGCCACGCGCGGCGCGCTGGGCTGGATCACGGTACGGTCGAGTGCCGACTCGCGCTCGTTCAAGGCTGCAGCCATCAAGTCGAACGCGGCGTAGAGCTGGCCGAACTCGTCCTTTCGGTGTTCATTGATGCGATGGTCAAAACGGCCCTTGGCGATTTCGGCCATCGACTCGCCCACCAGCTTGATGGGCTTGGCAAACCAATTGGCCACGAAGTACATGGCCACCGCCACCGCCAGCACGGTCACCACCGCCAATATCGTCATCAGCGAAATCGACAGGCGCGCGACTTCTGTCAGCGGGCGTTCACGAATTCCAATGACCACACGGCCCGCGGTCTGTTCCTGGAAGGTGATGGGTACGTCGAAACCGAGCATGGGTTCGCCGCCGACGAAGTAACGCTCGGCCATGACCTGGTCACGCTTGCCCAGGGGCTGGCCCAGCGGCGGCTTGTAGGCCTGGCCGACGAGCTTGACGTCGCTTGCCGCTCGCACCACGCCGTTGGCGTCGGCAACCGTGATGCGTTCGTAGTCGCCGGTCTTCATGATTTTCTCGACCACGACCTCGACTGCCTCCCATTCCTCGCTCAACACCGAGGCGGCGTTCTGCGCGGCCATGAAGCGGGTCATCGATGCGCCGTAGTCGATCGCCTGGGACATCAGCGCAGCCACCTGGCGCTGCGTGATCAGCGTGGCCGAAACACCCATCACCGCGGCGACGATCAGGGCCATCATCGCCGCCCACTTGACCCGCAAGGGGATGATGCGCGGGCGATTGCGTTCGAGCGCCTCTTCGTCGATCTCGGACAGTACCTTGCCCAGGGCGGCGGCCAGTTCGGCGCCTGACTGAAATCGCTGGGCCGGGCTCTTGGCCAGGCAGCGGTCGATCACCCTGCGCAGCGAATTCGGAACCTCGATGCGGCTGCGCTCGATCGGGGTGGCCGGCTCGTTGGCGATCTTGGTGGCTACGGCCACCAGGCTGTCGCCCCGGAACGGGCGGACGCCGACGATCATCTGATACAGCACGATGCCGGCCGAGAACAGGTCAGAGCGCCCGTCGAGTTTGTCGCCGCGCGTCTGCTCGGGCGACATGTATTGCGGCGTTCCCAGCACGTCACCGGCCCGGGTGCGCAAGGATTCCTCGGCCGAGTCGTCCATATGCGCGATGCCGAAGTCGGTCACCTTGATCGTGCGGCTGCCGGTCAGCCGCATGATGTTGGCCGGCTTGATGTCGCGGTGCACGATGCCCTTGGAGTGCGAGTAATCAAGCGCGCGGGCGAGCTGTATGCCCATCACCACGGTGTCACGAACCGGGATCGTCTTCGAGGTGTCGAGCTCTTCGGCCAGCGAGATGCCTGACAGCAGTTCCATCGCCATGTAGGGCCGGCCGTCGATCTCGCCGACGTCGTGCACGATCACGATGTTGGGATGCGACAGGCCGCCGGCAGCCCGTGCTTCCTGCAGGAAGCGACCGCGGTAGTCCTCGCCCTCGCACAGCGACGCGTGGAGGAATTTCACCGCCACGTCACGGCCGATGGTCGGGTCATGTGCCTTGAACACGGTGGCCATGCCGCCGCGCCCGATTCGTTCGAGGATCTGGTATCGCCCGGCCTGCTGCATCTGGTCAGTCTGCGAGCCGCCCGGCAGTGTGCCGAACGGCAGCGACGATTCACCTGGCAGAACCCCGCGTCGGCGTACCGTGGAGTCTCCTGGTGCGGTCTCGACCGGCGAGCCGAAACGGGTGATTCGTGTGGTTACCGTCGCGCCTTGCCGAGTTTCGTCGGCGGGCCGTGGGGCATGGGAGTTGGGGTCGGCCATGGTGGGGAGGGGAGCTCGCTCAATGCAGATGATGCGTCACCCGACGGCCGAGGTCCATTGGCGCCGGAATGGATATGCACTTGTACCGTGCGGTCTGGTGTACTCAGCCAAACAGCCCTGGGGCTTGTTCGGCGCCGGCGTCGGTGTTGCTGTAGAAACATGACGGGCAGACGGTGCGGTAGCGATCGTTGCCGCCGATCTCGACCTGCTCACCTTGTGTGACGCGCCTGCCGTCGGGACCCAGGCGTATGTTCATCGAGGCCTTGCGCGCGCAGGCGCAGATGGTCTTCATTTCCTCCAGGTCGTCAGCCAGTGTGAGCAGTCTCGCCGAACCTGGAAAGGCCTCGCCGCGAAAGTCGCTGCGCAAGCCAAAGCAGATCACCGGGACGCCACCGCAGTGCGCCAACCGGTGCAACTGGTGCACCTGCGTCGGGGTGAGGAATTGGGCCTCGTCGATCAGCAAGCAGGCAATCCCGGGATCATCAGGCTCGACTGCGAAGTTGGTGTCGGGGCCAAAGGTGGAGGCCTGGCGCTGCAAGCCCAGGCGCGAACCGATGACGCCCTGGCCGACGCGGCTGTCATGCGCGGCGGTGAACAGCTGCACCCGCATGCCGCGCTCTTCGTAGTTGTGCGCGGCCTGCAGCAAGGCGGTGGACTTGCCGGCGTTCATTGCCGCATAGCGGAAATAGAGCTTGCTCATCGGCGCGCCGGTAGGCGACTCGGATTCATTGCAGGCACGGGCCACCTACTGCACGATGTTGTAGCTCGCGATCGCCGCGCCGAACTCGTCGTCGCAGGCACCCGTGGTCGGGCACCTGGGTTTGCCGGCGAACCAGGGCAATCGACCGGTGTGCTTGGCGGCTATGGCAGCTGCCGTTGGTCCTGTCTGGTAGTACGAGTAGCCGTGGTCGACGCGCGCCGGCGGACTCAACTCCCGCTGCAGTTTGGAGGCCATGACGAGCAACTCGTTGGTGCCGGATGGACCGGAGATCCGCAATTCGTCGTCGGCCTGTCGGGGCAGGTCGAGCGCGCTGTCCTTGCGGATTCGCAGCACGCCCGACTTCTTGTTCGGATAGACCAGCAGCAGCGACCCGTCGGAGCCGCGATTGAACACGTACAGGTAGCCGTCCTGGCTCGACCTGACCGTAAATGCAACGGCGTCCTTTTCGCTGCGCACCGTGGTCCGAACGAGCGACACTTCCACCATGTGACCCGGCGTCTGCTGGCGTTCAACGCGGGAGAACTCCTCGGTGATGCTGAATTCGGCGGGAGGCGAGACCGAGGCCGCTGGCGTAACCGGATCGGGTATCGGCGGCGTCACCACAATCGACGGTCCCGGTGTCGGCGCCGGCGAGGAGGCCGGTGCCGGTGGCACCGGGCCGGGTTTGAGGATTGCATACCCACCCACCCCCAACACCCCGGTCACCAGCAGCCCAGCGGCGAACAGCATCGCAGGGCTGCGGATTGGCGGCGACGGCGGGGCGCCAATGGGCTGCGTGCGAGGCTCAAAATCGAGCGCAGCCGAGCCTGGATTTCGCTGTTCCGTGAACTCGACAGCGGAGAGGTTCGGCGCCGGGTCCGGGCTCGGGGTCGAGCCGGGCCGTTCCAGGTCGGGTGTCACCGTGGCCTGGGCGCCCATTACCGTTGTGCCGGCCCCGCCACCGACATTGGGCATCCAGGTCAGTGTGCGCTCGCGGACGTAGTCGTTCAGACCGATCTCGTTACGGAACTGCTCGATCGACTGCGTGCGCATATCGGGCCGTACCGCAAGCGCATGGTCCAACGCGGCGAGGAAGCGGTCGCTGTAGCGGCCAGCCGCCACCTTGGTCAGCGCTTCGTAGCCGTCGTTGACCAGACGGCCAACCGATGGCGGTGGCGTACGCCGTGTGATGCCAAAGTGGATCATCGCTGCCAGTGCGTAGACGTCGGTCCACGGCCCCTGCTTCATGCCGGGAACCTCGCCCCACTGTTCGATCGGGGCGTAGCCGGGCTTGAGGATGACGGTCAGCGCATGCGTCATGTCGCCGATGACCTGGCGCGCAGCGCCAAAGTCGAGCAGCAATGGGCGCCGCATACCGGCCAGCAGCATCACGTTGTCGGGCGCGATGTCGCGGTGGTACCAGCGCTCGGCATGTAGCACGCCCAGGGCTTCGGTCAGTGGGTCGAGCAACGTCATCAGCGCCGTCTCGTCCGGCGCGTCGGGCTTGGACCGCCACTCATCGCGCAGCGTGATGCCTTCGCAGAAGGGCATCACCATGTAAGCCGAACCATTGGCCTTCCAGAAGCGATAGACCTTGATCAGCGCCGGGTGGTCGAACTGCGCCAACAGTCGCGCCTCCTCGACGAAGCTGCGCAGACCTGCCTCGAAGGCGTCGGTGTGGCGCTCGGAACGCACCACAACCTGGGTGCCACCCGAACGGCCGACCATACCGGACGGGAAGTACTCCTTGACCGCGACCTGGCGCTTGAGTGAGTGATCCCAGGCCCGATACACGATCGAGAAGCCCCCTTCACCGGCCACCGTGCGCAACTCGAACTCGTCGAGATAGGTGCCCAGTGGCAATGCATTGCCCGAGTCCTGCCGGGCCGATGGGGCCGCTGGAGCCGCCGGGGAAGGCGCCGACGCCGCCGGCCCACCGGGAGGAGGAGAACCGGTGCTCGATGGCGGCTGGACGAGGGTGCGGTCGTCGTCCGGTGTATCGTTGTTCATGAAAGGGTCAAACGGGTCCTGCTGCAGCGCTCGTGTTCGGGTCGGCGGTCGGCCCACTCAGTTTTCCTCCGGCAGCACCGAACAGCAGGCTTATTTTCTTGCCGTCGGGCAGTCCGCGCGTGACCACCAGACGGCCAGGGTCGGCGCCGGGTTCGCACCACCAGAATGCCTGGCCCGAGGCTGCAGTCTGCCAGATCCCGAACGCGTCCTCGGCGATCAGCGCCGTGACATCGGCGGCCGAGTCGATCGTGAAGGCCGCCGACGCGACGGCCGGTGGCAGTGAGGTCGAACTGCGATCAGGGCCGACCGCTGCGATGGCCGGCGGTCGCAGGCGTTCGAGCTCGGTTTCGAGCTTGGTCACGGTCCAGTCATCCTGCAACGCATCGGCCGCCAGGTCATCGAGCAAATGCAGCCAGCGATGCAGCGCCGTGAAACTCTCGCTGTCGCGTGGCAGCGTGGCCAGCGGCCAAGCCACAGTGAAGGGGAAGTAGCGGCCGGCGCGATCGACCGAAGGCATCAGCACACCGGTCCAACCCTGCAGCCCGATGCTGCCAGGCAGCGCGCCCGGCATGATCAGGAAACGCCAGATCGGGCTGGCCAGGTAGGCCTCGAGCCAAGCCACGGACTCGGCTTGGCGCAAGGCGGCCAGACCGGCTGCCAGCCAACCGTCCCAGGCCTCGACAAACTCATGTGGCAATCGCCGCGTAGCAAAGTCGCCCAGCGACGGCAGCTTGCCGTGCCAGCCGGGCGCTTCAACTTCCACGTCTAGACCCCACTCGGGCAGCGGAACTGCTGCACCTCGCGCATGCGAAACGGGTTCAGCACGCTGGTCGAGGTGACCTCGAGCTTGGCCCGGCGCCCCTCGAGGCTCATGTTGACGCCAAAGCGCTCGGGCTGGCCCGAGGGCACGATCTCGAAGCGCTCGAACATCCGGAACAAACCCCACGGCCCTTCGAACACCTGCGCTGCGCTGGCGGGTGAACTGGTCAGGGTCACGCGCGAGGCTACGCGTTGGCTGGGCCAGGTCAGCGTGACGGGCGGGCCGCCAGCCGTCAGCTTGAACGGCTGGCCGTCGATGTCGATCGTGACTTCCTTCAGGCCGTCGCCGAACTCGGCGGCACGCACATCGATGCGGAAGCTCGGTGCCTTGCCACCGGAACGAAAGAAGGCCTCGCGGATTCGCGCGGCACGCTGGAACTCGGGCAGCGCGCCCGCCGAGGGCCGGCTACCGTCAGCCAGCGGTTTGTAGGCCCAGGTGGCGCCGCCGGTGTCGACCATGGACACCAATCGCCGGTTGAAAAAGTCGTCGAGCATGCCACCCTGGCCGAACAACTGGCCGAAGTCCTCGGGCAGCACGTCGGCGCGTGAGCCGGCAGCGAACGGATAACGGTTGGCGACAGCCCGCTGGCAGAAGTCGGCAATCGGTTTGAGTTCGGCGGTCAGCACGTCGCGCTCGGCGCTTTGGCTCTGCTTGGCCCCGGCATCGGCCAGCGTGTTCATCATCTCCTTCAGGCTGTCGGGCAGCTGACCTCCCTGCACCTTGAGCTTGGGTCCGGCCCCGCCGCCAGGCGGGGGCGGTGACTTGGTCTTCTGCGCGTTGTCGATCGCCAGCAGGTAGGTCTGCTGATCGTCAAAGAGCTTGCGCATCTCGTCCATCGGTGACGGCTGGCCGGTGACCAGGCGCCGGTAGCCGGCGAAGTGGTCATCAACCATGCGCTCCAGCGGGCCGGCGCCGGTGACCGTCGGTGCGGCGCCCGGGTCGGCCAACTTGGCCGCCTCTGCGCGTGCCTTGGCGGCCTTGTCGGCCGCCTGCGAAATCGGGTTCGTGCCTGCGGCCGCAGCCGGCGGCACCAGCGTGGTTTCCTCGGACACCCGACGCGTCAAGGTAGCCATCGGCGAGTCCACACCGGCCAACAATCGAAACACCTCGATCTGCTGCGCAATACTGGTCATCGGCACCAGCTTCACGTCGGCGAGGTACTTGTCCCACTGTTTGATGTAGTCCTCGAGGTAGTTGCGGCGCACTCGGTTGGCCAGATCGGTGCCCAGCGCCAGCGA
>JANOJJ010000076.1:0-4232 GCA_031408155.1 Rubrivivax sp. | reverse complement strand
CAGCGCGAGCCCAACCACGCCCGGCGTGTAGAGCCACCACAGCAGCGCCAGGGCGCGCGGCGAGCCGATCGATTGCCGCGTGGCCACCGGCAGCAATTGCAGGCTGGCGCCGATGGCCGTCATCACCAGCACGCCCAGCGTCAGCAGGTGCAGTGCGGCCAGCGGCAGGCCCAGCCCGCCGCTGAAAGCCGGGACCTGGTCTGCTCCGGCCAGCAGCACGAGCCAGGCCACCAGGTGCAGGACCACCGCCGCAGCGAAAAAGCGAAACGGAATCAACGCCGGCAGCAAGCGACCGCGCGCGTCGCCGAGGAACGCCGCCGCCGGGGCCATCAGGCCTGCGGCGACAGACGCAGCCGCACTTCGCCGGCTTCGGCAGCCAGGCGTTCGGCACGCCAGCCGCGCTCGGCCAGCTCGGCGTAGAGCAGCACCGGGTCGCGGTCGTGATGCACGATCACTGCCGAGCCGCCGGGCCCCTGCTCGAGCAGCAGGCGCAGGATGGTGACCAGCGGCTGCGGCGGTGGCAGGCCGCGCACATCGATGTGCTCGCCCTGCTCGTCGCGCCAGCGGCGCGGCGCCGCGGCCGCAGCGTCACCGGTCATGCTGGCAGTCGGGGCTGATCATGCCTTCGGTTCGGCCGCGGCCGCCAGCACCTGGCCGCCGATGATGAGCTTGAGCACCTCGCTGGCGCCTTCGTAGATGCGCAGCGCGCGGATCTCGCGGTACAGCCGTTCGACCGGCACACCGCGCACCACGCCGAGGCCACCGAACAGCTGCAGCGCCGAATCGATCACCTGCTGCGCCGATTCGGTGGCGAACAGCTTGGCCATCGAGGCCTCGCGCGTGACGCGCCGGCCCAGCACGTCCTTGGTCCAGGCCGCGCGGTAGATCATCAACGCCGACGCGTCGATCGCCAGCGCCATCTCGCCGAGCTTCATCTGCGTGAGCTGGAACTCGGCCAGTGTGCGGCCGAACATGCGCCGGCTGCGCGCACGCTGCGTCGCCTCGTCCATCGCGCGGCGTGCAAAGCCGAGTGCTGCCGCGCCGACCGTGGTGCGGAAGCTGTCGAGCGTGCCCATCGCGATCCTGAAGCCCTGACCCGGCTCGCCCAGCAGCCGGTCGTCGGCGACCCGGCAGTCGTTCAGGCGCAGCGTACCGAGCGGGTGCGGCGCGATCACGTCGATGCGCTCGCTGGCATCCAGCCCCGGCGTGCGCGCGTCGACGATGAAGGCCGACAAGCCCTTGGCGCCCGGCGCCTCGCCACTGCGCGCAAAGATCACGTAGCTGTCGGCGATGCCGGCGTTCGAGATCCAGGTCTTGACGCCGTCGAGCCGCCAGCCGCCGCCCGCCAGACGCGTGGCGGTGCTGCTCATCGCCGCCACGTCGGAGCCGGCGTCAGGCTCGGACAACGCAAAGGCCGCCACCGTGCGCCCTTCGGCCACGCCGGGCAGCAGCGCGAGCTTCTGCTCGTGGTTGCCGAACAGCGTGACCGGCGCGCTGCCCAGGCCCTGCATCGCGAGCGCAAAGTCGGCCAGGCCCGACGCGCGGCCGAGGATCTCGCGCCCGATGCTCAGGGACCGAACGTCGAGCCCCTCGCGCAGGCCGCCATAGGCCGCCGGCACACACACACGCAGCAAGTCGGCGCGGCCGAGCTCCTGCACCAGCCGCTTGACGCAGGCATAGACGGCGTCCAGGCTGTCTTCACTGCCTTCGAGCAGCGGCGGCAAGGCGTCGGCCACCCAGCGCTCGAACTGCTGCGCCACGGCGCGGTGGCCGTGGTCGAAGAACGGCCAGTCCAGGTCGCTCGGCGAGCTCATCAGTTGCCTTCGAAGACGGGCTTGGTCTTGCCGGCAAAGGCAATATAGGCGCGCTCCAAGTCGTTGGTCTGCATGCAGATGGCCTGCGCCTGCGCCTCGGCCTCGATGCATTCGCCCAGGCCCGAGTTCCATTCCTGCCACAGCATGGTCTTGGTCATCGCGTGGCCGAAGGTCGGACCGTCGGCCAGGCTCTGCGCCAGCGCGGTGGCTTCGTCGAGCAGCTTGTCGGGCTCGACCAGGCGGTTGTAGAAGCCCATGCGCTCGGCCTCTTCACCACCGACCACACGCCCGGTGAACAGCAGGTCGGCTGCGCGCGACAGGCCGATCAGGCGCGGCAGCAGCGTGCAGGCGCCCATGTCGGCACCGGCCAGGCCGACGCGAACGAACAGGAAGGCGAGCTTGCTGCGTGCGGTGGACAAGCGCAGGTCGGAGCCGCAGGCGATCATCGAGCCGGCGCCGGTGCAGACGCCGTCGATTGCCGCAATGATGGGCTGCGGGCATTGGCGCATGGCCTTGACCATGTCGCCCGTCATGCGCGTGAACTCGAGCAACTCGGGCATGTCCATCCTGACCAGCGGGCCGATGATCTCGTGCACGTCGCCGCCCGAGCAGAAGTTGCCACCCTCCCCGGTAAAGACGATGGCCTTGATGTCGGTCGCGTAGACCATCTCGCGAAACAGGTCGCGCAGCTCGCCGTAGGAATCGAAAGTCAGCGGGTTTTTGCGGTCGGGTCGGTTCAGCCGGATGGTGGCCACCTTGCCGACGGCCGAATAGCCGAAGTGCCTGGCCTGGTAGTCGGCGAGCTGAATGCGTTTCATCTTTCATCTCCTGCTGAGTGATGGGGTTGGCGGCCTCGGGCCGGACCCTAGAATTCCTGCAACAAACCTCGGGACGTGGCATGAGCAAGACAACAACAATGAACGTCGAGATCCGCTTCGGTGACTGCGACCCTGCAGGCATCGTCTTCTTTCCGCGCTACCACCGCTGGATGGACGCCGCGTCGCTGCACTTCTTCATGAGCTGTGGCGTGCCGCCCTGGCACGAACTCGAGCAAAGCACGGGCATCATCGGCACGCCGCTGCTCGAGCACCACACCCGGTTCGTCAAGAGTGCCACCTATGGCGAACGCCTGACCATCAGCTCGCGCGTGCTGGAGTGGCGCAACAAGGTCTTCATCCAGCAACACGTGGTCACGCGCGGCGACGACCTGATCTGCGAAAGCGACGAGACGCGCATCTTCTGCGTGCGCGACACGCTGGACCGGCGGCGCATCCATTCGATTGCGGTGCCCGAGGACATTCGGCTGCTGTGCGAATGAGCGTGCGGCCATCGGCTCAGGCGCGGTGGGGGTCGTCGCGCCAGGGGGCGGCCGGGCGCGGTGTGCGCGCCAGCCAGTCGTCCAGCGCGTGCACGTGTTCGGTTTCTTCGGCGGCGAACTCGGCCGCCATGCGCCGCACCTCGGGGTCGGTCGAGTTCAGGCCCACGTTGCTGTAGTACTCCATCGCCCGGACCTCGTTCTCACGCGCATAACGCAGCGCGTTGTAGGCGTCGAGCAAGACGTCGAAGGCCTCGTCGCCGCCGGTTTCGGACGGCTGCGACCAGCGATACTGCCACGAGCGCAGCTTGGGCAGCTCGACGCCGCTTGCGCGCTCGACGATCGAGTCATGGTGCAGGCGTGAGTAGTGCACCATGTCGCGGAACAGCGCCGACACCAAGTCGTTGCGGTGCGCTTCCATCATGTCGGCCAGTTCGAGGTAGCGCTCGGCGGCTTCGTGCTCGAGCGCGATCGCGTGGGCCAGGAATTCGGGCAGTGTGTAGTCCATCTCAGTCCTTGGCGCCAAGCGCCACCCTCGTCGATTGAATCCCGCGCCACCAAGCAACCACCACCGAACCGGCTTTGCCGGGCCCCCCTGGGGGGAGGCGCCGAAGGCGCTTCGGGGGGGTCAAGGTCAGCCGACCATGGTGAGGCCGCCGCTGACGCTGAGCACCTGGCCGGTGACGTAGGCGGCGCGGTCGCTGGCGAAGAAGGCCACCGCGTCGGCCACTTCTTCGGGCTTGCCCAGGCGGCGGAACGGGATCGCCTTGGTCAGCGCCTCTTTCACCTTGTCGGGCACCGCGGCCATCAGCGGCGTGTCGGTCGGCCCTGGGCAGACGCAGTTGACGTTGATCCGGTAGCGCGCCGTCTCGCGCGCCAGCGACTTGGTGAACGCGATCAGCCCGCCCTTGGCGCCGGCGTACACCGTCTCGCCCAGGCTGCCGACCCGGCCGGCGTCGCTGGCGATGTTGACGATGCTGCCGCCGGTGCGCTCCATCATGCCCGGCAGCAAGGCCTTGGTCAGTTGCATCGGCCCGACGAAGTTGAGCGCGACGAGCTTGTTCCAGAACTCGGGCGTGCCGTCGATGAACGGCGCGGTGCGG
>JANOJJ010000009.1:0-3846 GCA_031408155.1 Rubrivivax sp. | reverse complement strand
AGGTTCATCGGCCGCGACACCAGACGGGCCACGTTCTCGGGGTACATCTGGCCCAGGCGCTTGGGCACCAGCTCACCGAAGATGATGGTCAGCACCGTGATGATGATCACCACCAGGCCGGTGGCGGTGATCGCCGCGGGTCGTTCGGCGATGTGCAGCGTGTCCGTCAGCCAGTGCGACAGCGGATACGCGAAGGCGGCCTCGCCGACGATGCCGTTGAGGATGCCGATCGAGGTGATGCCGATCTGCACCGTCGACAGGAACTTGGTCGGGTTCTCGTGCAGGTCCATCGCGGCCTGCGCCCCGGGTTCACCACTTTCCACCATCACCGCCAGGCGCGCCTTGCGACTGGCCGTGAGCGCCATCTCAGACATCGCGAACAGCCCGTTGAGCAGGATCAGCAGTACGAGCAGCGTGAGGTCCATGCGCGCCGCCGGGACTCGAGCCGGCGGTGGCGGTGAAGGGGCCGAGAGCGTAGCAGAATCGACCCATGATCTATCTTGTGGGCGACCTGCAGGGCTGCTGCGGCGCCTTCGACCGGCTGCTGGCCGAGATCGGCTTCTCGCCGTCGCGCGACCGGCTGGTGGTGCTGGGTGACATGGTCAACCGCGGGCCCGAATCGCTGGCCGTGCTGCAGCGGCTGCGCGGCTTGGACAACGCCGCCACCTGTCTGCTGGGCAATCACGACCTGCACCTGTTGGCGCTGGCGCATGGCGTGCGGCGGCCGCACCGCTGCGACACGCTGGATCAGGTCCTGAGCGCACCCGACCGCGCCGCATGGCTCGACTGGGTGCGCACGCGACGCATGGCTTGCAGCGAGGCCGGCTGGTTGTGCGTGCACGCCGGCGTGGTACCGCAGTGGACGGCCGCGCGCACGCTGGAACTGGCCGCTGAAGTGGAATCGGTGCTCGCCAGCCCCGAGCTCGGAAGCTTCTTGCAGCAGATGTACGGCAACGAGCCGCGGCGCTGGAGCGACACGCTGCAAGGCGCCGAGCGCTGGCGCTTCGTGATCAACGCCCTGACGCGCATCCGTTTCTGCAGCGCTGACGGTGAACTCGAGTTCGCCACCAAGGACGGTGCAGCCGCCGCGCCCGCGGGTTTCCTGCCCTGGTACGAGTTGCCGGGCCGCGCCACCGCCGGGCAGCCGGTCGCTTTCGGCCACTGGAGCACGCTGGGGCTGATCGACCGCCCCGACCTTCTGGCCATCGACACCGGCTGCGTGTGGGGCGGCGCGCTGACTGCCGTGCGCGTGGACGGCGGCCGGCGCGAGGTGGTGCAGGTGCGCTGTGAGCAGGCCCGGCGGCCAGGCCATTGAGCCGAGCCCGTTGCGCGGCCAGCCTAGAATCGCGGCCCATCGGAAGCGTGGCAGAGTGGTCGAATGCACCGGTCTTGAAAACCGGCGACCCGCAAGGGTCCGTGAGTTCGAATCTCACCGCTTCCGCCAGACAGGCGTTTCACGGCGTCTCACGGCATCCCGCCAATCCCTCTGTAACCCGCATGAATACTGGCTTTGAGCCCAATTCGTTGGGCCGGCCGTTTCACGGCGTACCATTTCGTCGCGCCAGAATTGATGGGTACGATGATGGGTACGGAATATGGCGGAAGCTTTCAATGGGACGCAAGGCCAAAGAGCTGGGGCCGCTTGCAGTAACCCGGCTGGCGTCGCCCGGCCTGCACTTCGTCGGCGGCGTTGCAGGCCTGGCGCTTCAGGTCAACCAGCGCGGCGCGCGCAGTTGGGTTCTTCGTGTTCAGGTTGGCGACAGGCGACGCGACATGGGTCTGGGTGGGTTCCCATGTTTCGCTCGCCGGCGCCCGAGAAGCCGCGCGCGAGGCGCGCGCCAAAGTCAGGGACGGTATTGATCCCGTCGCCAATTCTCGAGCGCTGCGAAGCGCGATGAAAGCCGATCAGTCCCACGCCAAGACTTTCAAGTTCTGCGCACTGGCGTATATCGACACCCACGAGGCAGGCTGGCGCAACGCGAAACACGCGCAGCAGTGGCGCAATGCGCTCGACACCTACGCCTACCCCCTCGTCGGCGACTTGCTAGTGCGTGACATCGGACTGCCGCATGTGCTGGCCGTGCTTGAACCGATCTGGACCAAGAAGACCGAGACCGCTTCGCGCCCGCGTGGCCGGCTCGAATCCATCCTGGACTGGGCCACCACCCGCGGTTACCGCGCGGGTCTGAACCCTGCGCGCTGGAAGGGCCACCTCGACACCGTACTGCCGGCGGCGGGCACCGTGGCGAACGCCGGCCATCACAGTGCATTGCCCGTCGGAGAGATCGGTGCTTTTATGAAGACCCGGCGCCGCCAGGCAGGCATGAGCGCGCTCTCGCCTGAATTCGCCATCCTCACCGCCGCACGTTCCGGCGAGGTACGCGGCGCACGCTGGACCGAAATCGACCTCGACGCCGCGACATGGACCGTCCCCGGCGAACGCATGAAGGCAGGCAAGGAACATCGTGTGCCGCTGTCAGACGCAGCGCTGGCCATCCTCAACGCCCTGCCCCACGCGGACCGCAATGCGCTGGTGTTCGCGTCGCCCCGCGGCGGCATGTTGTCGGACATGAGCCTGACCGCCGTGCTGCGCCGGATGAAAGTCGACGCCGTGCCGCATGGCTTTCGCTCCAGCTTCCGGGACTGGTGCGCCGACCGCACGAACTACCCCCGCGAAGTCGCCGAAATGGCCCTGGCACACGCCATCGGCGACAAGGTGGAAGCGGCGTATCGGCGAGGCGATCTGTTCGAGAAGCGGCGCCGGCTGATGAAGGACTGGGCCGCGTTCTGCGCGAAACCTGAAAGCAGGAATGGCAGCGTGATCTCGATGAACGCTGCACACCCGTGATGGTATCTTTTGGAGTACCATTGTGATTGAGTTGCGAACCTACCTGACGGCCGATGACCGGGCGCCGTTTGACGAGTGGCTTGCGGCACTGCGCGACGTGCAGGCCAGGGCCCGAATCAGAGCGAGGTTGGCACGGGTGCAGGCCGGCAACTTCGGTGACTTCAAACCCTTGCAGGATGGAGTGCAGGAACTGCGAATTGACCATGGGCCAGGGTACAGGGTGTACCTGAGCCGACAGGGGCCGGTCGTCGTGCTCTTGCTGTGTGGCTGCGACAAGTCGGGACAGGCTGCCGCAATCAGGCAAGCGGCGGCCTACCTGAAGGATTGGCGACAACGAGGTGAACCATGTATGCACGCGACAAGAGCTATGACGAGTCACTGGGCGCCGCGCTGCTTGACCCGGTCGAGGCTGCCGCGTACCTGGAAGCCGTACTTGAACTTGACGACCCTGCCGCGCTCCTTCTGGCGCTCCGCCAGGTCGCCAAGGCGCACGGCATGGCCGAAGTGGCACGCCGGGCCGAGCTGGGTGACAAGACGCTGTTCAAGGCGCTGTCGGAGAACGGGAACCCGACCATCGCCACGGTGCACAAGGTGCTTCGCGCCGTGGGTTTGCGGCTCAGTGTCACGCCGGCCTAGACCCAAGTTTTCCACCTGTCGCTTCCGGCCGCAGAGCGACCCTCGCGTCAATGTCACTCACGCGCCGCAGCGGGGCGAAGCCGACGCGCCTTCGCAAAGCCGATCCGCCCTGACCTGCCGTTCGTCAAGACCGTCACTCGTCCGGGGGCCTCACGTCGCGCCGACCCGGTCATGAGTCAAGTCGTCGCGTCCGGCCGGTCGAGCTCGACAGCCCGACTGAACCGGCCCGACGACGGTGAATGGCTACGACGCGTGAAGCCGACGGATCAGCGCGTCGATCATGTTCTCGCCGGCGCCCGGGGACGGACGGCGGCTCTCTGTCACGATGCGCAGCAGGTGTGGCGAGCCCGCGAGCGCCTGCT
>JANOJJ010000854.1:0-2600 GCA_031408155.1 Rubrivivax sp. | reverse complement strand
ATGCTGCGCGTCGACCCGCCGTACACGCTGGCCTACGTCACGCTGGACGAAGGTCCGACGGTGCTGACCAACCTGGTGGGCGCGGCGTCCGACGCATGGCGCATCGGCATGGCGGTGCAACTTCGCTTCCAGCCGTCCGAGGATGGCACGCCGGTGCCCGTATTCGCGCCGGCACCGCGGGCCTAGCGGCAGTTGGCCTGGGCCGACCCGGTCGCGGCCAACCCCGGATCGGTCGACGAGCCACAGCCAGCGGCTCGACCCGGTGCAGCCCTGGATCAAGGGCTACTGGAAGCAGCCCTTGATGCGCCAGACCTGGCATATCGTGGACGCGCAGCCGCGAAACGACTAGGCTTGGTCCCGCCCGCAACCGACCAGACCCCGATGGGACAAGCCCTCGCCCGCCAGCGCATGACCGCCGATGAATTTCGCGCCTGGGAAGCCGCACAACCCGAGCGGCACGAATTCGTGCAGGGCGAGGTGTTTGCGATGGCGGGAGGCGAGGATCGCAACAACACGGTCGCGCTGAACATCGCGCTGGCACTGCGCCAGCATCTGCGCGGAAGCCCTTGCCGTGTCTATGCCAGCGACGTCAAGCTGCAGGTCGAAAGCGCCGACAGCTTCTTCTACCCCGACGTGATGGTCACCTGCAGCGCGGCCGACGCCGCCAGCCGGCTTGTCAAGCGCGAGCCGCTGCTGCTGGCGGAGGTGCTGTCACCCGCCACCGCCGCCTTCGACCGCGGCGACAAGTTCACCGCCTACCGTGCGCTGCCGAGCTTGGCCGAGGTGCTGCTGGTGGACCTCGACCGGCAGCGCTGCGACCTCTACCGCAAGGGGGCTGACGGGCTGTGGGTGCTGCACCCGAGCGAGCCCGGTGGCGGGGTGCAACTGGCCAGCGTGTCGCTCGACATTTCGGCCGCCGAGCTGTGGGCTGAGGTGGAGCCGCCGGCTGCCTGATGCCTTGACACTGGCACGCCGGCCAGTCAAGGAAAGCCGCGTAACCAAGTCGCTTTGGACTGCGTCGATCAAGGGCAAGGTCAGCCCAAGCCACGGCCCGGTTCGAGGTGACGGCCGCCCGACGTGGTGTGGCTGCCCGCGCGTCGGTCTTGAGCGACAGCGCGGGCGTCCACGCTTCAGCCTTGCCGGGCTTCACGTCAGTCGCTTCCGCTGCTCGCCGCCGAGCGCAGCACCAGCAGCAACTCCTTGGCCTGCACGCGGTCGCCGGCAGCGACCAGCACCGCTTCGACCTCGGCATCGCGGTCGGCGGTGACATGGGTCTCCATCTTCATCGCCTCCAGCGCCAGCAGCGTGGCGCCGGCGGCCACGCGCTGACCCGCGACCACCGCCACGCTGACGATGGCGCCGGGCATCGGTGCGGCCACATGGCCCGGGTTGGCGGGGTCGGCCAGCGGTCGCGCGTTGGCAGCGCCAGCAGCGTCGGCGGCCTGCACGCGCATCGTGCGTGACTGGCCGTTGAGCTCGAACTGCACCTTTTGCGCCGTTTCGCCGTCGGCGCTGACCGACTGCAGCGACAGCAGCAGCGTCTTGCCGGGGTCGATCTCGACCGCGATCTCCTGCTGCGGCTGCGGGCCGTAGAAGAACACCGGCGTCGGCAGCACCGAGGTGTCGCCGTACTGCCGCTGGTGGGCACAGAACTCGCGCATTTGCTTGGGGTACATCAGATACGACGCCAAGCGGCGCTCGTCCAGCGGCTGCTCGCATTCGCGCTCGGCCTGCGCACGCGCGGCGGCCAGGTCCACCGCTGGCAGCCGGTCGCCCGGTCGATAGGGCGCCGGCGGGTCTTCGCCGACACCGAGCTTGAGCACCTTGCGTGACAACGCGGCCGGAAAACCATCCGGCGGAAAACCCAGCTCACCCCTGAGCAGCGAGACCACCGATGCGGGGAAAGCCACCTCGCGTGCCGGGTCGGCCAGGTCGGCCGGCGTCAGGTCACCGGCCACCATCACCAACGCCAGGTCACCGACCACCTTGGACGTGGGCGTGACCTTGACGATGTCGCCGAACAGGCGGTTGACGTCGGCATAGGCCTGCGACACCTCGCTCCAGCGGTGCGCCAGGCCGAGTGAGCGCGCCTGTTCACGCAGGTTGGTGTACTGGCCGCCGGGCATCTCGTGGCGGTAGACATCGGCGGTGCCGGATCGGATGTCGGACTCGAACGGCGCGTAGAAACGGCGCACGCCTTCGAAGTACGTCGACGCCGCTTGCAGCGCGTCTGGCGATAGCCCAGGGTCGCGCTCGCTGCCCTGCAGCGCCATCGCGATGGCCGACAGGTTGGGCTGCGAAGTCAGCCCGCTCAGGGCGTCGAGTGCGGCGTCCACCGCGTCGCAGCCGGCGTCGACGGCGGCCAGCACCGATGCCGCTGCGGCGCCGCTGGTGTCGTGGGTGTGGAAGTGCACCGGCAAGCCGGTCTCGGCCTTCAGCGCCTTGACCAGCGCGGCGGCGGCGCGCGGACGGCAGACTCCGGCCATGTCCTTGATCGCCACTCGTACTCGATGGGCGTCCGCTTCGACCGCATCCTCGAGGGCTTCGATGGCCCCTTCGAAAAGATCTCCGACGTTGTGGCGCCGATGCCCGGCAGGATC
>JANOJJ010000845.1:0-4334 GCA_031408155.1 Rubrivivax sp. | reverse complement strand
GAAACTGGTTGCGCATCAGGCCCGGCCCGGCCAACAACACCTCATGGGTGCCTGCCAGCGCTGCGGCGACTCCGGCAAAAAACGCTACGTCGTCCTGGGCCTTGCCCTGGTGTTTGTGGTGGCTGCGCGACTTGATGCGCTGCAACTCCATATGTTCGCGGTCGAACATGGCAACGTGGGCTTCGGTGTGGTCGATCCAGACGACGGCGTGAAAAGTGGTCATGCGGTATTTTCCTGATTGCAATTGAACCGTTGCATGATGCACTTGGAACACGCCAGCGTCTTTGATCGACATCAAGGCAAGCCGGCAAGCTCCGCCAGAACCGACGCCGGCCGGCCCGTCGGTCTTGAGCGCATCCTTCCACTTGACGGCCATGAGGTCGAATGCCTCGTCCCAACTGACCGGCACGAACTCGCCGGACTTGTTGTACTGGCCGTCCTTCTTGCGCAGCAGCGGCGTGGTCAGGCGGTCACGGCCGTACATGATCTTGGACAGGAAGTAGCCCTTGATGCAGTTCAGCCCGCGGTTGACGGGTGCATCGACGTCACCCTGCGTGGCGACCACGCGGCCGTCCTGCACGCCCACCATCACCGAACAGCCCGTGCCGCAGAAGCGGCAGGGCGCCTTGTCCCAGCGCACAGCCACGTCGGCAGCGGTCTTCGGCGCAGGCTGTGCATGGGCACCATCGACCAGGATCGGAATGCCGGCTACCGCGGCGGTAGCGGCCAGGGCCTGGCGCTTGAGGAAACTGCGGCGATCGATCGTCATGAGAGGTGCTCCGTGCTCGGCCGGGTGCGGGTCGGGCCCGCCGGGTGACCCGGTTGTGGTCATAGTCTTGCCTGCCAGGAATCGTGAGGGTTCACCCTCGGTTCGTCCTTGAGACGGTTCAAGAACGGCTTTTCGGACCATGATCTGGCGCCAGGCTGCGCCGCCAGTCGCGAAAACCCTCCACGTCGTCCGGCGCGGGCGAGTCGGGGCCCGAGTACTCGTAGACGAGCGAGGTGTTGAGCACCTCGGGCCAAGTGGCGATGCCGCCCAGCGTGGCTGCGGCGGTGGACTCGGCACTGTCTTCGATGACCAGGACCAGGCGGCCGTCGGGCGCCGCGGCGTTGTCCGCCACGTCCACGCCTGGCAAGGCGCGCAGGCGCTGCTCGGTACGGGCGACGACTTCGGGATGAGAACGAACGATCACGCCCAGAATGGTCATGGACTGGGACTCCTTGCCGACAATCGGCGTCCGTGCACTATGAGGGGGCAAAAGACTTGACCCTTGACTTATCGCAAATGACATTGGTCAAGCGAAGTCTGGCGAGACGTGCATCATTCGGCGACCTTGATCAGGTCGCGACATTGATACCCAACAGGACCGAGGAGACCATGCATGGAGTTGCCTGTCCGGCCGAGCAGCGGCTTCAACCTGCCGCGCTACCTGGCGCTGCAGCCCTTGTTCCAGGAGATGGACGCGGCCGAGCTCGAGCGCCTGGCCCAGGGCTGCTCGCTGCACCGGCTGAGCCGGGGCGAGATGGTGTTCAGCGTCGGCCAGCCTTGCGACGCCTTCCACGTCACGGTCACGGGCCAAGTCAAGCTGTCCGTGATCTCGCCGACCGGCGCCGAGAAGGTGATCGAGATCATGGGCCCGGGTCAGAGCTTCGCCGAGGCATTGATGTTCACCAACCGTCCCTACATCCTGAACGCGCAGGCGCTGACCGATACGCTGGTGGTGTCGATCAGCAAAGCCGCGGTGGTGGCCGAGATCTCGCACGACCCGCGTTTCGCGATGCGCATGCTGGCCGGCATGTCGCGCCGGCTGCATGGCCTGGTGCGCGATGTGGGAAGTTATGCCCTGCACAGCGGGCTGCAGCGCGTGATCGGCTATCTCTTGCGCGACCAGGACGCCGAAGACTGCGTCAGCGGCGAGGTGTTCACCGTCTCGCTGCCAGTCAGCAAGGCGACCATCGCGTCGCGCTTGTCGCTCACGCCCGAGTACTTCTCGCGCGTGCTGCACGAGCTCGAAGCGGCCGGGCTGGTGCGCGTCGACAAACGCGACGTGCACATCCTCGACCCACAGCGGCTGGCGAACTACCAGCCGGCTTGACCGGCTCCAGGTCGAAACGCATGAACCAGAAGTCCGGCCGCGGCTGCTGCTGCTGCACCGCGCCCAGCCTGGTGTAGAAGCCCGGGCCGTCGGTGCCGAAGTAGACCCGCAGCAGGCCCATTCGGCGCGCGTCGTCGAGCAGCGACCGCACGAGCAGGCTGCCGACGCCGCGGCCGCGCCAGCGGTCTGCCACCACCAGCCCGGCCAGCCAGGGGCTCCAGTCGGAGTGGTCGTCATCGTCGCTCTCGACCAAGTTGACGACGCCGATGGCCTGGCCCCCGTGCACCGCTACCCGGCACAGCGGGATGCGGTCGGCCCGGCCGGCACGCGTCAGGCGCTGGGTCATGCGCTCGACGCTGGCGCCTGGCACGCTGGTCCAGAACTCGTCGTGGATCAGCCGCGCCACCGCCAGCCGCAGCGCGGGGCGTTCGAACAGGTGGACGATGGTCAGCGTCATGGCGTGGCGCACCATGGCACAGCGCCGTGGCACGGTCTTCAGCGATCCTGCAGCCGCGCCGCACGCACGTCCAGCACCAGCGGCGCTCCGCCGCGGCGGTCGGGCGCCACGATGCACTCGCTGTTGCCGCAGGGCCGCGCCTGGGCTCGATCCAGCGCCGGGTCCGCCTCGACCACGAAGGTAGCCACGGCCTTGCGCAGGTCGAGCTGCAACAGATACAGCACAGCGCGGCCGTCGGTCGCGTTGCTGCCGCGGGCCAGCACCCAGGCGCCGCTGCGGTCGGTGGCCAGCGCCTGCACCGGCTCGGGCAGGCGTGTGCGGCGCAGGCCCAGGTAGCCAGGCTCGGCAATGCCTTCGCCCATGCGGTAGTCGTGCACCCAGCCGTTGAAGATGGGCTCGGCCGCGGGATCGAGCTGCAGCTCCCACAGCTCAGCCAGGTTCTCGAAGGCGATCACGAAGCTGCGCCGCGTGGTCAGCGGCACGATGGACAGCACCGGGGACGCCGGCCCGCCCTGCAACCCGCGGCCGACCCAGCGCTTCGCTTCGGTGCCGCCGGCGTCACGAAGGACCAGTTCGGTGCCGTCGGACTGCAGGCGCCAAAGACCATCGGCCGACAGCGCCTGTTGCGCGCCGGCAGCAGCAGTCGCGGGCCAGGCTTGAGCCAGGCAAGCGAGTAGCGCTGTCACGCCGGCCACGAGCACCCCCTTCACCGGCATCCCCTTCGAACCATCACCATCCCGGGCGCGGCCGCCAGGCTGCTTCCGAGCGATCGTCAGTACACGTCGTGTTGGGTGTTGTAGACGTTGAAGTGGCCGGTCGGCGTGATCAGGCGCGGATCCTTGATCACGGCCTTGAGCTTGAGTGTCTTGTCGTCGACGATGACCATTGCGCTCTGCTTGTTCTTGGCCGACCAGACCGAGAACCAGACCTCGTCGCCGGCCTTGTTGAACTCGGGCTGCACGACGCGCTTGGCGCCGTCGTCGTTCAGGCCGGCCCACTCGGCGATCGGCAGCACGGTGTAGCCCTTGTCGAGGTTCCTGATGTCGTACACCGCCACCGACTGCGAGATCTTCGGGTCGGGGTTGAGCGGTGTATCCGAGTAGAGGTGCCGGCTCTTCGGATGGCTCTTGATGAACAGCGCCCCGCCACCCTGGCCCTTCAACTCGGCCACCTTCTTGAAGGCGTACTCCTTGTGCCCCTTGGGGTCGGTGCCGATCAGCGAGATCGTTTCGTCGCCCAAGTGGCCGGTGGACCAGACCGGGCCGTACTTCGGATGGATGAAGTTGGCGCCGCGGCCCGGGTGCGGGATCTTGCCGACCTCGATCAGCGCGATCGTCTCGTCTCCCAGGTGGCCGGTCGCCCACACGGGGCCGAACTTCGGATGGATGAAGTTGGCGCCGCGGCCCGGGTGCGGGATCTTGCCGACCTCGACGATCGCGGTGAGCTTGCCTTCCTTGGCGTCGATGACCGAGATCTTGTTGCTCTGGTTGGCCGCCACCATGAAGTAGCGCTTGCTCGAATCCCAGCCGCCGTCGTGCAGGAAGGGCGCCGAGCCGATCTCGGTGACCTTCAAGGAGTCGATGTTGGAGTAGTCCACCATCAGCGTCTTGCCGGTCTCCTTGACGTTGACCACGAACTCGGGCTTGAAGTGGCTGGCCACGATCGACGCCACGCGCGGCTCGGGGTGGTATTCCTGCGTGCCCACCACCATGCCGCGGGTGCTGACGATCTTCTTGGGCTCCAGCGTGTTGCCGTCCATGATCACGAACTGCGGTGGCCAG
>JANOJJ010000559.1:0-2412 GCA_031408155.1 Rubrivivax sp. | reverse complement strand
CAGCAGCGGCGTGTCGCCAGCGGCCGCGACCTCGACCGGCTGGCCGTTGACGATGAAGCGTGTCACTTCGACTGGCGCGGCGGCCGGATCTTCAGCAACCGCGCCGCGTTGCCGCCGAGGATGCCGGCGCGCTCCTTCTCGCCCAGCGCGACCAGGCCCGAGACCAGGCCCACCGGGTCGTCGTCGCCCATGTCGTAGGGGTAGTCGCTGCCCAGCAGCACCTGCCGGGCGCCGACGCGGTCGACCAGGTTCTGCAGCAGCCCCGCGTCGAAGGTGATGGTGTCGAAGTAGAACTTCTTCAGGTAGCTCGACGGCTTCTTCTTCAGGTGGGTGCGCGCGTCCGGCCGGGCCTTCCAGCCATGGTCCATGCGCGCCGGGTAGTGGGCCAGGTAGCCGCCCCCGTGCGCGACGCAGAACTTCAGCGTCGGGAAGCGGTCGAGCACGCCGCCGAAGATGAGGTGGCTCACCGCCAGCGTCGACTCCAGCGGGTTGCCGATGAGGTTGTTGAAGTAGTGCTCGGTCATGCGCTCGGCATGGGTGAAGCCCATCGGGTGCATGAACAGCACCACGTCCAGCTCCTGCGCCTTGGCGAAGAAGCGGTCGAGCTCGAGCCGCGGGTCAGCCAGGTCCAGGCCGTTGACGTTGGTGCCGATCTCGACGCCACGCAGGCCGAGCTTCTTCACGCAGCGCTCGAGTTCCTTCGTCGCCAGCTTGGCGTCCTGCAGCGGCACGCTGCCCAGGCCCGTGAAGCGGTCCGGGTGCGTGGCCACGATCTCGGCGATGCGCTCGTTGATGTCGCGCGCAAGCTCCAGCCCGAAGCCGGGCTCGGCGTAGTAGTAGTACTGGGCCGGCGCGGTCGACACCACCTGCCTGTCGATGCCCATGCGGTCCATGTCGCGCAGCCGTGTTGCCAGGTCCGACAGCTGCGGGCCGCGGTCCTTCATCTGCTGCTGGTTCACCGCGCGCGTCATCTCGGTGGCGTAGACGATCGACGGCTCTTTCTCGAACGGCTTGAGCACCGCGGCCCTCGCGGCCACCGCGTTGTTCTGGTAGTGGCAGTGGAAGTCGATGTGCAGCCCGCGGCGCCGGCGCGGCGCCGGCGCGCCGGCCGGATCGCTGGCCGGATCGCCGGCGACCTCCTGGCCATTTCCATTGGCGGCGCCGTGGCTGCAGTGCTCATGACTGGCTGCGTTGCAGTGGAAGAACATCAGGTCGCTCCGGGTCGGGCTTGCGTGACGGGTGGGCGGCGGCGGTGCCAGTCGGTGTCGCGCTGGAAGGCATCGGCCGCCTTCAGCAGCGTGGCCTCGGCAAAGGGTCGGCCGACCAGCTGGAAGGCCAGCGGCAGGCCCGTGGTCGACAGCCCGGCCGGCACGCTGAGCGCCGGCAGGCCGAGGTAGTTGATGCCCCGCGTGGCGTGCGTGACGCGGGCGATGGCCTGCATCACCGCGGCGGGCTCGCCTTCGGTGGTGGCGACGATGGTCGGCGTGTGCACCACCAGCGTCGGCAGGTGAACGACGTCGCAGCCCTGCAGGCAGCTCGCCAGGTAGTCCTGCGCGAGCGGCTTGCGCAGCGCCAGCGCTTCGGCATAGCGCACCGCCGAATAGGCAAAGCCGGGTTCAATGCGCAGGCGCACCTGTTCGGCATAGTCGTGCGCTCGGGTCTCGATCCAGCGCCGGTGCAAGGCCGCGGCCTCGACCGACATCACCAGCTGCGCCAGCGCGTTGATCAGCGCCATGTCGGGCACCGGCACCGTGTGCAGCGTTGCGCCCCGCGTCTTCAGCACCGCCAGGCTGTCGTCGAGCGCCGCCTCGACCTCGGCATCGATGCCTTCCCGGTAGTAGCCCTGCGGCACGCCGATGCGCAGGCCGCGCAGGTCGCCGTCGAGGCCCGCTTCGTAGTCGCCGGCGGGCACCGTGCTGCACAGCCCGTCGTCGGGGTTGGGGCGGGCGATGAGCGTGAGCAGGCGCGCGCAGTCGCGTGCGCTCTGCGCCAGCGGTCCGACGCAGTCCAGCGACTGCGACAGCGGCAGCACGCCGGCGGCGCTGACGCGGCGCGCGGTGGTCTTCAGCCCGGTGACGCCGCACATCGCGGCCGGGTGGCGGATCGACCCGCCGGTGTCGGTGCCGAGCGAGCCGGTGACGAGCCGCGCCGCCACCGCGATGCCCGAGCCGCTGGACGAGCCGCCGCAGGTGTAGGCCGGGTTCCACGGGTTCAGACCGTGGCCGTAGTGGCCGTTGAAGCCGGTAGGGCTGAGCGCGAACTCTCACATGTGCAGGCTGCCCAGGTTCACCTGGCCGGCGGCGTCGAGCTGCTGCAGCGCGAATGCGGTGCGCGGCGCGATCTGGCCGCGCTGATCAGGCGCTGGAGGCATGCCACCTGGAAGGGCTGGAAAATGAAGAGATTCGTGCCACC
>JANOJJ010000814.1:0-12344 GCA_031408155.1 Rubrivivax sp. | reverse complement strand
GCTGCCCTTGCGTTCGCGCGCCTGCGCCTCCTGCAGTTCGGCCTCGAGCTGGCGGCACGCGCGCAAGGCCAGCGTGGTGTCGAGCCCGGCCTGGGGCGCGATCTGGGCGACCACGGCATCCAGGGATTCGGGCCGATCCATCAACGCCCCGACCATGGCCGACAGGGCCGGGATCTCGCCGCGCGTCAACTGCGGCGGAAACAGCAGCGTGTCCTGGATGATCACGTGATGGCGTACGCTGGCCACCGCAGACGCGGCCAGACCCCAGCTCTCGCACAGGGCCGCACCGAGCGCGTCGTGGCTGACGCCGAAGCCGGTGTGCTCGAGCGTCACCAGTTCGGTGTCCGAGGCCGCCGCGCGCAGCATCGAGCGATAGTGGTCGGCGGCGTGTCGGAACAGGACTGCCTTGCCGCATTCCTCGAACAAGCCAGCCGAATGGGCCGCCCAGGCGTCGAGCGACATGCGCTGTGCCAGCCGGCCCATCAGCATGCCACGTTGGCCGGCGCGTTGCCACAGCGGTTCGAGTTCGGCCGCAGGCGGGAAGGCGGCGCGCAGGCCCATCTCGAAGGTGATGCCGGCCACTTCACGCATACCGAGGTAGGTGATCGCCTGCTGCACGCTCTGCACCCGGCCCTTCAGGCCGTAAAGCGACGAGTTGACCGCTTTCAACACCGCGGCGGCCAGCGCCATGTCGGATCCGATCAGCTCGGCAATCGCGCCCAGGCTGAAATCGTCTTCGGCCATCAGCAGCGACAGCTTGACCAGGCTCTCGGGCTGCGCCGGGATGGAGATGTCGAGCGTGCGAAGTTCAGGATTGACGGACATGGTGCTGGCGCGACGCGCTCCTCAGGACGATGGCAGGGATTCCGACCAAGCCTATCGTAGTCAGGGATGACGCGCGGCAATGGTGCCAGATGGACGCCGCATTGACGGCTGTTCTGCGCTTCACCCAGGCAACGGTCGTTGCGCAGCAGAAAAAAGGCGCCTGCCGCTTGCGGCAAGGCGCCTTCAAAGGGCCGCTTCGTCTGCCGCGCCAGCATGCGTGCAGGCCGGGCCAACGGCAGCGCTCGGTTGCTTGTGCCTGTCTGTGTCTCCTCGAACCCCCGTCCAGACGCGCGGCCTTGCGGTCACGGCGCTGCGAGTGCGCGCACTGTAGCGAGCCTCGCCAGTTGCCTGCATCCGGACTTTCCCGTCACGCCGGACCGGGGACTGCAGGTCTCGCGGTCAGCGCCGTCCCTGCATCAGCGAGCACCCACTCAGCTGCGCGCTCCGCAATCATGAGGATCGGTGAGTTGGTGTTGCCGCTGGTGATGGTCGGCATGATGCTGGCGTCGACGATGCGCAGGCCGCTGACGCCGTACACGCGCAGCCGTGAATCGACCACCGCCGTCGGATCGTCGTTGCGGCCCATGCGACAGGTGCCGACCGGGTGGAAGATCGTCGTGCCGATGTCGCCGGCCAATCGGGCCAGCTCTTCCTCGCTCTGGAACTGCACGCCCGGCTTGATCTCCCGCGGCTGGTAGCGTGCCAGCGCGGGCATCGCCACGATGCGCCGCGTGAGCTGCAGCGAATCAGCCGCCACCCGCCGGTCGGCCGGGGTCGAAAGGTAGTTGGCCATGATGCGCGGTGGATCGTCGGGTCGAGCCGAGCGCACCCGCACATGGCCACGCGAGGTTGGGTTGAGATTGCACACACTGGCCGTGAATGCATTGAAGCGGTGCAGTGGCTCGCCGAAGGCATCGAGCGAGAGTGGCTGCACGTGGTACTGCACATTGGGCCAACGATGCCGGTCGGACGAGCGCGTGAACGCGCCCAGCTGCGAAGGGGCCATGCTCATTGGCCCGCTGCGCAGCAACAGGTACTCGAGCCCGATCATTGCCTTGCCGAGGAGCGAGTTCGCCATCGCGTTGAGCGTGCGAACGCCTTCGACACCGAACACGGCACGGATCTGCAAGTGATCTTGCAGGTTCTCGCCGACGCCGGGGTGGTCCAGCCGCGGTGTGATGCCGACCTCTTGCAGCAATCGCAGCGGGCCCAGGCCCGACAGCTGCAGGATCTGCGGCGTGCCGATCGCACCGGCGCACAGGATCACCTCGCGCCGGCAATGAATCGCCTGCGGCGGCCCGCCAACGGTCGGCATGACCTCGATGCCGTGCGCGTGCAGCGGCGCCTTCACGCCGTCACCGAGCAGCAGCCGGCTCGTCTGCAGACCGGTGCGGACTTCGAGATTCGGCCGTTTCATGGCCGGGCGCAGGAAGCCCTTGGTCGTGTTCCAGCGCACACCGCGCCGCTGGTTGACCTCGAAGTAGCCGACGCCTTCGTTGTTGCCGGTGTTGAAGTCCTGGCTGGCCGGAACGCCCGCCTCCTGCGCGGCTGCAGCAAATGCATCGAGGATCTCCCAGCTCAGTCGCTGTCGCTCGACCCGCCATTCACCCCCTTCTCGGGCGCCTGTGGGGTCGAATCCTGGCGCGCCGTGCATCCGGTCGGGCCCGCGCCAGTGGTCCTCGTGGCGCTTGAAATAGGGCACGCAGAAGTCCCAGCGCCAGCGCGCATCGCCCACCAGTTCGGCCCAGTGGTCGTAGTCGCGCGACTGGCCGCGCATGTAGATCATGCCGTTGATGCTCGTGCAGCCGCCCAGCACCTTGCCACGCGGGTAGCGCAACTGGCGGCCGTTCAGGCCTGGATCGGCCTCGGTCGAATACAGCCAGTCGGTGCGCGGATTGCCGATGCAATAGAGGTAGCCGACCGGAATGTGGATCCAGTGGTAGTCGTCATCGCCGCCGGCCTCGACCAGCAGCACGCGCTTGCTGCGGTCGGCACTGAGGCGGTTGGCCATCAGGCAACCGGCCGTGCCGGCCCCGACGATGATGTAGTCGTAGGGCGTGTCATCCACGCGCATCGGCGCCTCCTGACCACCGGCGGTGCTGTCGGCAGGTCGTTGAAGCCCCGATGCTGGCGCAAGAAGCGGCCCGCGTGTCAGGGGGCTTGTGCGCACGCATTGATCGCTGGCGTGACAGGCTGGGCGGCAGCGGCACGGGTCTGTTTTGCGGGTTTGCCCGGGGCCACATCAAAGCAACACTTGACGACAGACCACTTTACGGGCGCACGTTCGTTCGGCTCATAATACGGAGTCTGTGTCTGGATGCCGCGCCTTTCGCCTTACAAAGGTCCCGCAGGGTTGAAGCACCACATGGTTTTTTCGTTTCTTTGTTGAGGGCTTCCCCCGTGGGTAACAAACTCTATGTCGGCAATCTGGCCTATTCGGTGCGAGATGACTCGCTCCTGCAGGCCTTCTCGCAATTCGGCCACGTGGCTTCAGCCAAGGTCATGATGGACCGCGAGACCGGCCGTTCCAAAGGCTTCGGTTTCGTCGAAATGGGCTCTGACGCCGAGGCGCAGGCCGCCATCAACGGCATGAACGGTCAGGCGCTCGAGGGCCGTGCCATCGTCGTCAACGAGGCTCGCCCGCGCGAAGAGCGTCCGGGTGGCTTTGGTGGCGGTGGCGGTGGTCGCAGCGGTGGTGGTGGTGGTGGCTACGGCGGCGGCGGTGGCGGCGGCTATGGCGGCGGCGGTGGTGGTGGTACTGGCGGTGGTGGAGGTGGTCGCAGCCCCTACGGTAGTGGCGGTGGCGGTGGCCGCAGGCCCTATGGCGGCGGCGGGGGTCGCAGCGGCGGTGGGGGTAGCGGCGGCTACGGTGGCGGTGGCAGTAGCGGTGGCGGTAGCGGCGGCGGTAGCCGAGGTGGCTACTGATCTGCAAGCCCTGGCAGTCCGATCCTGAAACAAGGCCCGCGCAAGCGGGCCTTGTTGCGTTGTGCGCCCCTTCTCCGGCGTGGCTGCCGACGTCAGCCCGGCGGCCTCGGTTTGCGCCTGCGACCCGCCAGCACGCGGTCGAACCAGGCGTTCGGAAGCGCGCGCAGCAGCGTGGCGACGACCGCCATCTGCCACGGGATCACGCGGTAGCTGGTGCCGGCCTCGATGGCACGGAACGCCTGATCGGCGAACGCGCCGGCGCTCATCAGAAACGGCATCCGGTACGGGTTGCGCGCCGTCAGCGGCGTGGCGACGTAGCCCGGCAGCAAGGTCACCACCTGCACACCGAACGGTCGGCACTCACCGCGCAGGCTCTCGCAGTACGACACCACTGCCGCCTTGCTGCCGCAGTAGGCACCATGCCCCGGCAGCCCGCGAATGGCGGCGACACTGGCGATGCCCACCAGCCGCCCGCTGCGGCGAGCGCGCATCGGGTCGATGAAGGGGTGGAAGGTGGCGGCCAGCCCGACGTTGTTGGTGGCGAAGGTCGCGCGCATGACCTCCAGGGCACCCCGGTCGGCGCTGTCCATACCCACGCTGACGCCGGCATTGGCAATCACCGCATCGGGCAGCCCCTGCGCCTGAATGCAGGCCTGGCCAGCGGCGACGATGCGGTCAATCTGCTGCACGTCGGCCTCGTATACGCCGCAGCGCTCGTCCCCCAGGCCGTGCTCGGCGGCCCAGGCGCGCAAGGCTTCACCGCGACGGGCGACCAGCGCCAGCCGCCAGCCGGCCCGCGCGTAGCGTGCCGCCAGCGCCTGCCCGATGCCGCTGGACGCGCCGGTAATGAAGACCAGCGGGGCCGTCATGGCGCAGCCTGGACCGGCGCCGCGGCCAGCTGCGCCCGTACCCGGCCCTTGAGTTCGAGCAAGCGCCGGCCATGGTCATAGTCCAGGCCACCGGCCCGCAGGTCGTTGGCCCCGTCGTTGACCTGTACCGGCAGGTGCGTCTGCACGCGCTCTGTCACCAAGAAGGCATGCAGGAACTCGCTGCGCAGCTCGAGTGGCTGGCCGTGCGGCCCCTGGCTCGTGACCCGGGCGCCGCCGAGCAACTGGACCTCGCTCACGTCGCCGTTGGCCAGGGCCCGCTGCGCCACCGCCAGCGTCACCTGGCCGTCGAGTGACAACGAACGGATGCGCGCCTGGTCGATCTCGAAGCGATCGGTGTCGGGAAAGTGACGCAGCTGGTCGCCTTCGACCCGCACCCGCAAGTGGCCGCTGCGGTCAAAGCGCTCGATCGCGAACCGGCTCATCGTGTAGTCGGGGTCGCGACGTACGTCGGTGGCTGCCGGCACCGCCGTCAGCGTCGGCGTGTGCTCGACCAACCACCACGTGCCGAGCGCCAGCAAGGCCATCAGCAACAGTGGCAGGTAGGTCGACAGCAGGTCGCGCAGACGTAGGTGCCATGGCTGGCGTCGGCGGCCTGGCGCGTCCGGACCCTGGACCGAACCGGGCACCGGCCCGAGCGAGATCGGTACCTCGGGCAGGTCGGGCAGATGCAGTTCGACAGCCACGGTCGGCCGGCCTTCAGCGTGCGTCCAGCGTGGCCAGGTGGCCCCGCAGCAACTCGGCGTACCGTCCGGCCGCCATCAGCAGCAGGTCGCAAAACTCGCGCGCGGCCCCATGGCCGCCGGCCTGGGCCGTGACATGGTGCACCACCGCCTTGACCTCCACGTGCGCATTGGCCGGCGCACAGGCGAAGCCGGCATTCACCAGCAGCGGCAGGTCAGGCCAGTCGTCGCCGATCGCCGCCACCTCGGCCCAGATGTTGCCGGTCTCGACAAGCAGGTCTTCAGCAGCCAGGCGCTTGTCCTGCACGCCATACAGCGCGCGAGTGATGCCCAGGTCCGCCACCCGGCGCCGCACAGCCGGCGAATCGCGCCCGGTGATGATCACCGGCTCGATGCCACTGCGGGCCAGCAGCTTCAGCCCATGGCCGTCGAGCGTGGAAAAAGCCTTCACCGTCTCACCCTGTTCACCGATGTAGATGCGGCCGTCGGTCAGCACGCCGTCGACATCGAAGAGCGCCAGCTTCATGCCGAAGCCACCGCCTTGCGCCCGCAGCAGCAGCTCGGGCGGAAAGCTCAGCGCCGGCGTCATATGACCTTGGCCCGCATCAGGTCGTTCGAGTTGAGTGCGCCGACCAGGCGGCCGTCGGCGTCAATCACCATCACGCTGGTCACGCGGTGCAGTTCCATCACCTCGGCAGCGGCCACCGCCAGGTCGCCCTGGTTGACGATCTTCGGTTGGCGGTGCATCACGTCGACAGCGCGCAGGCTGCGCAGGTCGGCGCCGCGTTCAATCAGGCGACGCAGGTCGCCATCGGTGAAGATGCCCAACGGGCGCTGTTCGCTGTCGACCACGGCAGTGAAGCCCAGGCCTTTGCCGGTCATCTCGCGCAGCAGTGCATCGAAGCTGGCCTCGGGCGCCACGCGCGGCACTGCGTCGCCGCTGCGCATCAGGTCGTGCACATGCATCAGCAGGCGCCGGCCCAGGCTGCCGCCGGGGTGCGAGCGCGCGAAGTCCTCTTCGCGAAAGCCGCGCGCATCGAGCAAGGCCACCGCCAGCGCATCGCCCAGCGCCATCTGCGCCGTGGTGCTGGCCGTGGGCGCCAGGTTCAGCGGGCAGGCCTCGTGGTCGACCGCACTCGACAACACGTGGCCGGCATGGCGCGCCAGGGTCGAGTCGGCTCGACCGGTCATCGCCACCAGGACAACGCCCAGGCGGCGGATGGCCGGCAGGATGGCGGCCAACTCGTCGCTTTCGCCGCTGTTGCTGATCGCGAGCACCACGTCGCCCGCGGTCAGCATGCCCAGGTCGCCGTGGCTGGCCTCGGCCGGGTGCACGAAGAACGCCGGCGTCCCGGTGGACGCCAGCGTGGCCGCGATCTTGCGGCCCACGTGGCCGCTCTTGCCCATGCCCATCACGATCACGCGACCGCGGCACAGCAGCATGGTGCGCACGGCTTCAGCGAAGTCGGTGCCCTGGCGCGCGGCCAGGGCCTGCAGCGCCTGCATCTCGATCTCGATGGTGCGTGCGGCCAGGCGCATGGCGCGCTCGGGGTCGAAGGCAGGGGCTGGAGGCACGCGTTGGGGTCTGCGGTTGAGGCTCGGGGCGCCAGCGCAGCCGGGGGGCTGCACTAGCATCGGGCATTCTAGGAGTCCGCCCCGGCGCATGGCCACCACGCTCGAAGTCGTCCTGCTGTACCTGGTGGCCGCAGTGCTCGGCGTGGTCGCCTGCCGATCGCTCAAGCTGCCGCCGATGCTGGGCTACCTGGTGGTTGGGGTGCTGATCGGCCCGAATGCGCTGGCGCTGGCGAAAGACAACGCCAGCGTCGAGTACCTGGCCGAGTTCGGCGTCGTCTTCCTGATGTTCGTCATCGGCCTGGAGTTCAACCTGCCCAAGCTGCGCAGCATGCGCACGCTGGTTTTTGGCCTCGGTTTGTCGCAGGTGTTGCTGACGATTGCCGGCACCTTGGCTGGCCACGCGATGTTGGTGCTGAGTTGGCCTGGCCTGACCGGCAGCGACTGGCAGATGTCGTGGCAAGGCGCGCTGGTGCTGGGCAGCGCGATGGCGATGTCGTCGACGGCCATCGTCGTCAAGCTGATGGCCGAGCGGCTCGAGCTCGAGAGCGGACACGGCAAGCGCGTGCTGGGTGTGCTGCTGTTTCAGGATCTGGCTGTGGTGCCGCTGCTGGTGCTGATCCCGGCACTGGGCCAGGCCGGCAGCGACCTGGCGCTGGCAATGGGTCTGGCCGTGCTCAAGGCCGTCGCGCTGCTGAGCATCCTGCTGGTCGGCGGTCAGCGCGTGATGCGCTGGTGGCTCACGCTGGTGGCGCGACGCAAGAGCGAAGAGCTGTTCATGCTCAACCTGCTGCTGGTCACGCTGGGCCTGGCCTGGATGACCCAACACGCGGGGCTGTCGTTGGCGCTGGGTTCGTTCGTCGCCGGCATGCTGGTGGCCGAGACCGAATACAAGCACAAGGTGGAAACCGACATCCGGCCCTTCCACGACGTGCTGCTGGGCCTGTTCTTCATCACCATCGGCATGAAGCTCGACTGGCGAGCGGTGATGGAACAGTGGCTGCTGGTGCTGCTGCTGACCACCGCACCGGTACTGGCCAAATTCGCCATCGTGGCAGCGCTCGGTCGGCTTTTTCGCGCCGAGCCCGGCACCGCCTTGCGTACCGGCCTGTACCTGGCGCAGGCGGGCGAGTTCGGCTTCGTGCTGCTGACCCTGGGCGCCGACAACGGGCTGGTGGCACCGCAGTGGATGAGCCCGGTGCTGGCCAGCATGGTGCTGTCGATGCTGGCCACGCCATTCATCGTGATGTGGAGTGACCGCATCGTGATGCGGCTGTCGGCCAGCGACTGGCTGCTGCAGTCGGTGCAACTGACAACCATCGCCAAGCGCTCGATCCGCGCCGACAAGCACGTGATCATCTGCGGCTACGGCCGCAGCGGCCAGAACCTGGCGCGCATGCTCGACACGCAGGGCATTCCGTACATGGCGCTCGACCTCGACCCCGACCGTGTGCGCCAGGCTGCCGCCGCTGGCCAGAGCGTGGTCTTCGGCGACGCCGCCCGCGCCCAGAGCCTGATGGCCGCCGGCCTGGCGCGCGCCAATGCGGTGGTGGTCAGCTACGCCAACACCCCGTCGGCGTTGAAGATCCTGCGCCTGGTGCGCGAGCACGCACCTGCGGTGCCGGTGATCGTGCGCACGATCGACGACGCCGACCTCGAGACCCTGCGTGCCGCCGGCGCCACCGAGGTGGTGCCCGAGGCGATCGAAGGCTCACTCATGCTGGCCAGCCATGCGCTGGCGCTGGTCGGCGTGCCGATGCGCAAGGTGATCCGCCTGGCGCGTGACGCCCGGGATGCGCGTTATGGCCTGCTACGCGGTTACTTTCATGGCGCCGACGACGACACCGCGGAAGAACTGGCGCAAGAGCGGCTGGCCTGCGTCAGCCTGCCCCCGGCCGCAGCCTGCGTCGGCCTCCCGTTGGCCGATCTGGCGCTGCACGCCTCCGGCGTGACGGTGCTCTCGCTACGCCTGGCCTCGGGCGCGGTCACCCCGCCCGACGGACAACGCACGCTGGCTGCGGGCGACACGCTGGTGCTGTCGGGCTTGCCCGAGGCGCTGGCGCTAGCCGAAGAGAAGTTGTTGCGCGGATGATTGCTCCGATGCATCGGCGCGCTCGCGCGTATCGTCGCGGCCTGACCCGACTGCACGCGCCGCCCATGACCAGCGAACCCACCGCCACCCCGTCGCAGTACATCCAGGCCCACATTCGCACCGTGCCCGACTGGCCGGCAGCGGGCGTGCAGTTTCGCGACATCACGCCACTGCTGTCCAACCCGCGCGTGTTCCGCGTGCTGATCGACCAGTTCGTGCACCGCTACTTCGACGTGCGGCCGACCGCGATCGCGGGGCTGGATGCGCGCGGCTTCATCATCGGTTCGGTGCTGGCCTACGAACTCAACGTCGGCTTCGTGCCGATCCGCAAGAAGGGCAAGCTGCCTTTCGCAACGGTGGAAGAGACCTACGAACTCGAGTACGGCTCGGCCACGGTCGAGATGCACACTGACGCCGTGCGCGCCGGCGACCGCGTCGTGCTGATCGACGACCTGATCGCCACCGGCGGTACCATGATGGCCGGCAAGAAGCTGCTCGAGCGGCTGGGCGCGCAGGTCATCGAAGGGGCTGCCATCGTCGACCTGCCCGAGCTTGGCGGCTCGCGCAGGCTGCGCGAGTCCGGGCTGGCGCTGTTCACGCTGGTCGACTTCGAAGGCCATTGAGCGCGCGCGAATGCCGGCATCCGAGCGTCACGCTGCGCCTCTGCGATCGGCGCGCGGAACTGCCGTCACCTCGGCCAAGAGCTGGCTGACCTGCCCCGAGATCATCACTGCCATCGAATCCGGGCTCACTTGCCAATGCAAAAGCGCCCGAAGATTTGCCCCAGCAACTCATCCGCCGTCATCAGCCCGGTGATCTCGCCGAGCGCGCGGTGCGCCTTGCGCAGGTCTTCGGCCAGCAGGTCCAGCGCAGGGTCGGGCGAGCGTGCTTGGGCTTGCGCCTGCACGAGGTGGGCGCGGGTGCGCTGCAAGGCATCCACATGCCGCGCACGGGCGATCAACAGGCCGTCGCTGGTGGCCTGCCAGCCGGCCTGTTCGAGCAGGGCGCAGCGCAGCCGGTCCAGCCCGTCGCCGGTGCGCGCCGACAGGCCGATCGAGCCTGCGGGCAGCGGCACATCGGCTGCGACCAAGTCGGCCTTGTTGAAGACCTGCAGCAGCGGCACACCAACCGGCAGCCGCTGTCCGATCGCCAGCTCGGCCGCTTCGTAGTCCGGCTCGTCGCGGCGCGTCAGGTCGTGCAGGAAGATCACCGCGTCGGCTTCGGCAATCGCCTGCCAACTGCGGCCGATGCCGATGCGCTCGACCTCGTCGCCGGCCTCGAGCTCGCCGCGCAGGCCGGCGGTGTCGATCACGTGCAGCGGCACGCCTTCGATCTGGATCGTCTCGTGGATGCGGTCACGCGTGGTGCCAGGGAGGGGCGTGACGATGGCAAGCTCGGCACCCGCCAGCGCGTTGAGAAGCGAGCTCTTGCCCACGTTGGGCTGGCCGGCCAGCACCACGCGCAGCCCCTCGCGCAGCAGCGCGCCCTGGCGCGCACGGGCCAGCGTGGCCAGCACCGCGGCTTCGATCGCGTCGAGCTGGCCGCAGGCGTCGGCCTGCTCGAGGAAGTCGATCTCCTCGTCGGGAAAATCCAGCGTGGCTTCGACCAGCATGCGCAGACGCAGCAGGCGCTCCAGCAGCGCCTGCACCTCGGCCGAGAACGCGCCGGCCAGCGAGCGCCCGGCCGAGCGCGCCGCGGCTTCGGTGCTGGCGTCGATCAGGTCGGCCACCGCCTCGGCCTGTGCCAGGTCGAGCTTGTCGTTGAGATAGGCGCGCAGCGTGAACTCGCCCGGGTCGGCCAGGCGCGCGCCGGGCAAGGCCTGCAGGCAGCGCGCCAGCAGCAGCTGCAGCACCACCGGGCCGCCATGCGCCTGCAGTTCGAGCACGTCTTCGCCGGTGTAGGACTGCGGGGCCGGAAAGTGGATCGCCAGGCCCTGGTCGATCACCTCCGCATCGGCGCCGCGAAAGGGCCCGTAGGTCGCCACGCGCGGTGCCAGCGTTCGCCCGCAGACGGCGGCGACCAGCGGCGACAGGTCGCGCCCTGATGCGCGCACGATGCCGACCGCAGCGCGCCCGGGCGCGGTGGCGATGGCCACGATGGGGTCTTGCAGGCGCTCGAGCATGGCGCACAGTGTGCCTCGGTGCCGCCGGGCGACTGCCGCCCGCTGGCGCGGGCGGTGGCAGGGGCGGCGGCAGATCTGGCGCGGGTGGAGTGGCAGGCGGTGCGTTTGCTGGCACCACCGCTGTGTCTCCTGAGCCGGCCGATTGAAGCCGGGTCGCCCGCATGGTGCATGGTCGGTACAAAAGGCCCCGTTCTCAACCCCTGTTCGAGGGATCGGCGGTTGGCCGGCGTGACCTTGTCACGCCTGTGGCCACGGCCCCTGCCGAGTCCAGCCCGCCCGAGCGGTCGGCGGCGAACTGCACACGCCAGGCCTCGAAGCGCCCTTCGTCCAGTGCCTGCCGCACCTCGGCCATCAGGTTGACGTAGTAGTGCAGGTTGTGAATGCTGGCCAGCATCGGGCCCAGCATCTCGCCGCAGCGGTCCAGGTGGTGCAGGTAGGCGCGGCTGAAGCCCGCGCCGGCGCAGGTGTGGCAGCTGCAGGTCGGGTCGACCGGTCGTTGGTCGGTCTTGTAGCGCGTGTTGCGCAGCCGCAGATCACCGAATCGCGTGAACAGGTGGCCGTTGCGCGCATTGCGCGTGGGCATCACGCAGTCGAACAAGTCGACACCGCAGGCCACGCCCTCGACCAGATCTTCGGGCGTGCCCACGCCCATCAGGTAGCGTGGCTTGTGCGCGGGCAGCCGGTGCGGCGTGTGCGCCATGATGCGACGCATGTCCTCCTTCGGCTCGCCGACGCTGACGCCGCCGACGCCGTAGCCGGGCAGGTCGAGCTCGGCCAGGCGGGCGAGCGACTCCTCGCGCAGGGGCTCGAACATGCCGCCCTGCACGATGCCGAACAGCGCGTTCGGGTTGCCCAGTCGCCCGAACTCGGCTTGGCTGCGCCGCGCCCAGCGCAGGCTCAGCTCCATCGACGCCCGGGCGTCGCTTTCGCTCGTGATCTGTCCCTTGGTTTGGTACGGCGTGCACTCGTCGAACTGCATCACGATGTCGGAGTTGAGCAGGGTCTGGATCTGCATGCTGAGCTCGGGCGTGAGGAACAGCTTGTCGCCGTTGACCGGCGAGGCGAAGCGCACGCCTTCTTCGCTGATCTTCCTCGTCTCGCCCAGGCTCCAGACCTGGAAGCCGCCGCTGTCGGTCAGCATCGGCCGGCTCCAGCCCTCGAAGCGGTGCAGGCCGCCGAACTGCCGCAACACGTCCAGCCCCGGCCGCAGCCACAGGTGGAAGGTGTTGCCCAGGATG
>JANOJJ010000803.1:0-5693 GCA_031408155.1 Rubrivivax sp. | reverse complement strand
GCGCTGGTGCTGGCGGCCAACCTCTTTGCCGATGGCGTGCGCGACGCCTTCGACCCGCGGGCGCGATCAATGCGGGTGGCGAGGGTGAAGCGTTTGGTGGCACGATGACGCGGTTTGGTGGAGGTTGACATGGAAGGCTTTGATCGCATCACCTTCAAGCCCGGAGTGATGGGCGGGCGGGCTTGCATTCGGGACATGCGGGTGACCGTGGGCATGATCGTGCGCCAGATCGCCGGCGGCGCGACGGTCGATGAACTGTTGGCGGAGTTCCCGTACCTCGAGAGGGAGGACATCGCCCAGGCGCTCGATTTTGCAGCGTGGCGGCTCGATGAGCGCGAAGCGCCGCTGACCGCCACATGAAGCTGCTGCTCGACATGAACGTCTCACGCCTGTGTCTGTCGGAAGCTTCCTTGGCCGGTCATGAGGTCCTGCATTGGTGCGACGTTGGAACCCCTGATGCCGACGACGAGGTCATCATGGTCTGGGCCAGAAGCCACGGCTGTGTGATCGTCACTCACGATCTGGATTTTGGCCGCGTCCTCAGCTTGACGAATGCAGGCACCCCGAGTGTGGTGCAGATCCGCGCCAAGCGGATGGCCGTGCCTGCTGGCCAGGCTGATTGCGGAAGCGGTGGCAACCTGCGAGCAGGAACTGCAGCATGGCGCGTTGGTGACGCTGGACATGCTGCAGCGTCGAGTGAGGGTGCTGCCGCTGCGCGACCCCGACTGGCTGACCGACTGAGCGGAACATGCTGAGCATCGAAAACCTCGGCGTCGAACTCGAAACCGATACCGCACTGATCCGCGCCGTCGATGCGCTGCGCCTGACGATCGCGCGCGGCGAGACCTTCGCGCTGGTGGGCGAAAGCGGCTGCGGCAAGAGCATGACGGCGTTGGCCCTGATGCGGCTGCTGCCCGAGAACGGCCGCGTCACCGACGGCCGGTTGCTGGTCGCCGGCCAGGACATCCTCGACCTGCCCGAGTCGCAGATGCGCAGCGTGCGCGGTGGCCGCATCGGCATGATCTTCCAGGAGCCGTCGACCAGCCTGAACCCGGTCATGCGCGTCGGCGACCAGGTCGTCGAGGCGATCGAGGCGCACACCGCGTTGCGCGGCGCGGCGGCGCGCGCTAAGGCCATCGAGTGGCTGCGGCGGGTCGGCATCCCCGAGCCCGAGCGCCGCATCGACGACTACCCGTTCCGCATGAGCGGCGGCCAGAAGCAGCGCGTGATGATCGCGATGACGCTGGCGGCCGAACCCGACTTCCTGATCGCCGACGAGCCGACCACGGCGCTGGACGTGACCATCCAGGCGCAGATCCTCGACCTGCTGAAGGACCTGCAACGCGAACACCGCATGGGCCTGTTGCTGATCACGCACGATCTGGCTGTGGTCTCGGGCATGGCGCACCGCGTGGCGCTGATGTATGCCGGCCAGATCATCGAAGTGGCGCCGGCGGCCGAATTCTTTGCCGCCCCCAGGCACCCCTATGCCACCGCCTTGCTGCGTGCGCTGCCGGGTGCCGGGCGGCGTGCGCAGGCGCTGGAGGCGATTGCCGGCACCGTGCCGTCGCTGTCGGCCGACTTCTCGGGCTGCCGCTTCGCGCCGCGCTGTGCGCAGGTGATGTCGCATTGCGCCAGCACGCTGCCGCAACTGCTGGCGGTAGGCCCGGGCCGTGAAGTGCGCTGCTTGCTGTACGAGCCGGGCCAGGCGCTGCCGACGGCGGTACCCGTGGCTACTGCTGTCGCCGAGCCTGCGGCGCCGGCACCCGAGCGCGCGGCGTCTGCGCACGAGACGCTGCTCCAGGTGCAGGATCTGTCGGTGAGCTTTGCCATCCGCGGCGGCCTGCTGCAGCGGCCGCGCGGCTGGTTCGAGGCGGTGCGCAACGTGTCCTTCGACGTCGCGCGCGGCGAAACGCTGGCGCTGGTGGGTGAATCGGGCTGTGGCAAGACGACCACCGGCAAGGCGATCGTGCAACTGCTGCGCACGACAGCGCGCATCGAGGGCCGGGCGCTGCTGGGCGGGCGCAACCTGTTCGAGTTGCAAGGCACCGACCTGCAGGCGGCCCGGCGCCAGATCCAGATCATCTTCCAGGACCCCTTCGCGTCGCTCAACCCGCGCATGCGAGTCTTCGAACTGCTCGAAGAAGGTCTGCACGCCTTGCAGCCCGATATCGACGCCACCGGTCGGCGCAAGCGCATCGAAGCCCTGGTCGACCAGGTCGGCCTGCGACGCGATTCGTTGGGGCGCTTTGCGCACGAGTTCTCGGGCGGCCAGCGCCAGCGCATTGCGATTGCGCGCGCGCTGGCGGTGGAGCCGAGCCTGATCGTCTGCGACGAGCCGACCTCGGCTCTCGACGTGTCGGTGCAGGCGCAAATCCTCAACCTGCTGCGCCAGCTGCAGCGCGACCTGGGCGTGTCCTACCTCTTCATCACGCACAACATCGGCGTCGTCGAGTACATCGCCGACCGGGTGGCGGTGATGCAGGCCGGGCGGATCGAGGAGCAGGGTGCTTGCAAGGACGTGCTGGCGTGGCCGCGGAAGGATTACACGCGGGCCTTGCTGGCGGCGGTGCCGCGCTTGCAGGGTGCCTGAAGTCCTCGGTGCAACGCCCGGCCGCGCAGCTTGCGGCAGGCGATGCACCGCCGAGCCCGATGTCGATGGCGATCGCCTGACAGGCATGCAGGGTCGTGGCCGGGGTCATGCGTTGCGTAGGTCCAACGTATGCGTTACAGCGACGCGGGCATCAGGCTCGCATTGTCGGGTCGAAGTCGGCAGGTGGCGCCGCGGACTCACCAGTGAAAGAGGTCCCCAAAAGCCTCGATGCACCGGCGGAAGACCGCTCCTTCGTGGATTCTCCCTAGGCGACGCTTCGTTGCAAGTCAGTGACAATGTCTCTACGTTGTGCCGGGTTTGCCGACGTCAGGCGTCGTCGATCCCGGTTGTGCAGGTCGGTGGATCGTTGACGGGAGAGCGCAGGACAACACTGCATGCCGTTGCAAATTCTCTTGTCCGCACCACGATCGCTGTCGGGCCCTGTCGAGGGATGGAAGCCCGGGTCGTGTCGGCGTCACGATCGTTACCCCTTGCACCCATTCGCAATTGCCTTCAACCCTTTGGAGCAGTCATGTTCAAAAAGACCAAGCTAACCACCAGTCTAATGCTGGCCGTCGGAGCGGGCGCCTTCGGCCCCGCAGCCCTGGCCCAGGGACAGGAGCGCATCGAGGTCACCGGCAGCCGTATTCTCTCGACCAATTCGATTTCTCCGGCACCGATCCAGGTCTTGACGGCGGCCGATATCGCCGCCTCGGGTGCGGTGAATCTTCAGGAGCTCATTCTTAAGAACCCGGCCTTCGGTACCCCGACGATCAGCCGTACCAATTCGAACTTCAACACCTCGAGCGTGGGCGTGTCGACAATCGACCTGCGCAACCTGGGCGAGAACCGCACCCTGGTGCTGGTCAACGGCCGTCGCTACGTGGCGGGCCAGTCCGGCGATTCCTCGATCGACCTGAATACGATCCCGACCGACTTCATCGAACGCGTCGAAGTCCTGACCGGTGGTGCCTCGGCAAGCTACGGCTCGGATGCCGTAGGTGGCGTGGTCAACATCATCCTGAAGAAGAGCATCAAGGGCGTGCAGCTCGATGCCTCGGTCGGCCAGAGCCAGGAAGGGGACGACAAGCTGAAGAAGTTCAGCCTGAGCTTCGGGTCCAACTCCGGTGACGGCAAGAGCCGGCTGCTGGGCCACTTTTCAGTTACGCAGCAGGGTGCGGTCTATTCCGCCGACCGCGCGATCTCGGCGGTCGACGGATTCTCCAAGGCGCTGGCGGTCACCGGCGAAGCGTCCGACCTGTTCGTCAACCAGACGCCGTTCTATTCCAGCTTCGCGCCCGCGGGTCGGTTCTTCTATCAGGGGGGCAACCGGACCTTTGATGCCAACGGCAATCTGATCCCGTTCAGCACCAACGGTCCTGCCGGCGACGGCGTGGGCGCCACCGGGTACAACCGCAACGCCGTGCGCACGATCGCCGTGCCGACCAACCGGCTGCTGTTCGCTGCCAATGGCGATCACCAGATCAGTGACGCGGCCACGATCTTCTTCGAGGGCACCTACGCGGCGACCAAGACCAAGTCTCGCCTGGAGCCGTACCCAATCGACTCGACCGGCGGCACCAACCCCATCTATGCCGGCGGTCAATTTGTCCCGGCCGAATTCCTGGTCGATGGGGTGAAGGTCAAGAATCCGCTCATTCCCAATGCCCTGTTCGCTCTGCTGAGCGATCGTGACGGCGACGGGCTGAAGGACTACAACTTCACCCGACGGCTGTCCGACGTTGCCAACCGAGGCAACACGGCCGACCGGGATACATTCCGTTTCCTGACCGGCGTGAAGGGTGAGTTGGGGAAGAACTGGTTCTACGACACCTATGTCTCGTACGGCTTCACGAAGGAGGCGCAAAGCAGCACGGGTCAGGTGAACGGGGCGAACTTCCGCTACGCACTCGAAGCGATTCCTGATGCCAACGGCAAGGCGATCTGCCGCGATGCCGTGGCACGCGCAACGGGTTGCGTGGCGGTCAACGTGTTCGGCGCCAACACCATTAGCCCGGAGGCCGCCAAGTACCTCCATGCGCCCGGTTCCTTGACCACCAAGATCACCCAGACCTTTGGCGGTGCCACGCTGTCGGGCGAACCCTTCAGCCTGCCTGCCGGACCGGTTGGGGTGGCCATGGGCGTCGAGTACCGCAAGGAGACATCCAGCGACGTGGCCGATGCACTGACGCAACTTGGCCTCAACCTCGGCAACGCGCGCCCGGTGACCGAGGGTGAATTCGATGTCAAGGAGGCGTTCGCCGAGATCCGGTTGCCTCTGCTGAAGGGCTTGCCGATGGTCAAGTCACTCGACACCACATTGGCCGTGCGAAACGGCAAGTACTCGACGGCCGGCAACACCACGAGCTGGAATGCAGGCATCGACTGGGCGCTGAATTCAACCCTTCGAGTCCGCGCGACCAGCGCGGTCTCGACCCGTGCGCCGAACATCGGTGAGTTGTTCCAAGGTGCGAACCAGACTTTCCCCACCGGTCTGGTGGATCCTTGTGTCGGGGTAACGGCGACCTCTACGGGCGCGGTCTCCGAAGCTTGTCGCAAGGATCCGGGCGTGCTTGCCAACATCGCGGTCAACGGAGCGTTCACCCTGACCCAGGCCGACCTGCAAGGTGTCAGTGGTTTCAACACCGGCAACCCCCAACTTGGCGCGGAGAAGGGCAAGTCGACCACGGTCGGCATGGTACTGACGCCGTCGCTAGGCCAGGGCATGGGCAATGCGGCGCTGACGATCGACTACTACCGCATCAAGATCACCGACGCGATCAATGCGCCAGGTCGGCAGTTCCAGCTGACGCAGTGCTACGGCGGTGACCCCAAGTTCTGCAAGGACATCACCCGGCGCCCGACCTTCGTTGGTGCCAACAGCGCCGGCGCACTGGCCATCATCAATGCCGGCCAAGAGAACACCGGTGGCCAGTTCGACGAAGGCATCGACCTCACGGCCAACTACACCAACAAGCTGGCCGGTGGCCAGTTCAGCGGCCGGCTGTCATACACCCATCTGCTCAAGGCTTGGACGAAGGACACGCCCGACGCGGAACTCAACTTTTCCACCGGTGAGGTGGGCGCGGCTCGCAACCGT
>JANOJJ010000790.1:0-2783 GCA_031408155.1 Rubrivivax sp. | reverse complement strand
CATCAGCCTCAACATTGCGGCAGTGCCCGATACCTTGTTGGAGGCCGAGTTTTTTGGCGTGGCACCGGGGGCCTACACCGGTGCCGATCGCAAGGGGCGCGACGGCAAGTTCAAGGTGGCCGATGGCGGCACGCTGTTCCTCGACGAGATCGGCGACATGCCGCTGCCGCTGCAGAGCAAGCTGCTGCGCGTGCTGCAGGAGCAGGAGATCGAGGCGCTGGGCAGCAACCGGGTCGAACGGGTGGACGTGCGCATCGTGGCCGCCACCAGTCGCGACCTGGCAGCGATGATGGCGGCGGGCAGCTTCCGCGCCGACCTGTACTACCGGCTCAACGTGCTGCCGATCCATGTGCCGCCGCTGCGCGACCGCTTGCAGGACCTCGAAGCCCTGGTCGAGGCGCTGGCCGAAGACATCGCGCGGCGCAGCGGACTGCCGCACAAGAGCCTGTCGCCCGAGGCGCTGGACCTGCTAGCCGCACAGCCCTGGGCGGGCAACATCCGCGAGCTGCGCAACGTACTCGAACAGGCCACGCTGATGACCGACGATGCCCAGCTCGGCCCGGCGCACTTTGGCGGCGCCTTGCGATTGGCCCCGCTGTCGATGGCCGCTGTGCCGCTGCCGGCCCAGGCGGCACCCCACGTGCCGCGCCCGGCGCCGCCGGCGTCGCTGCTGCTGCGGCCGCTGCAGCAGCAGGTCGAGGAAGTTGAGCACGCCGCCCTAACGGCGGCGCGGCAGTCCACCGGCGGCCACCGGTTGGCGACCGCGCGCCTGCTCAAGATGTCGCGCGCAGCGCTGTACGACAAGCTGGCGCGTCACCCCGACCTGGCGCAGGTGGGTCGCTGAGCGGCACCGACAGGCGGAGAAACCATTCGCCTGCTATTCAGGCAATCGAGCAGAAATGCCTGAAATATAGTCATTGTCGTGTGACTGATCTCAACACACTTGTCGTCATCAGCAGGGTTCGTCGCCGACCAAACGCGTGAACGCCGGTCAATCGAGCCCCAAGAACCAGGGTTTGCACGGGTTCTGAGCCCATCTGGTGGATTCAGGCATGGGCATTGCGTTGTGCAGGGTCGATCTCGATCACGCTGACCGCCATTTGCCAGGAGTTCGTTGCATGAACCGTCGCCCCTTCTCGTTCGCACTCGCGGCCACTGCGCTGGCGGTGGCGATCTTCGTCGCCCCGGCTGCGCTGGCGCAGAACCCGGGCGAGGTGAAGATCGCGCTGATCGCCAGCAAGACCGGGCCGCTCGAGGCCTATGCCAAGCAGACCATCGTCGGCTTCAACATGGGCCTCGATTACGCCACCGGCGGCACGATGATGGTGGCCGGCAAAAAGCTGGTGGTGATCGAGAAGGACGACCAGGGCAAGCCCGACGTGGGCAAGGCCGCGCTGGCCGCGGCCTATGCCGACGACAAGGTCGACATCGCCGTCGGCCCCACGGCCAGCCCGGTCGGGCTGGCGATGCTGCCGGTGGCCGAGGAATACAAGAAGATCCTGCTCGTCGAGCCGGCGGTCGCCGACAGCATCACCGGCGACAAGTGGAACAAGTACATCTTCCGCACCGGGCGCAACAGCAGCCAGGACGCCGCCGCCAAAACTCTAAGGCTAGCACAGCCAGGTGTTAGCATGGGCGCGCGTGCGTATCCTCCTTGACTATCGGCCCGCCCTGCGAGCGCGCACAGGCGTCGGGGAATACGTGCACGAGCTGGCGTCCGCGCTGGCCCGGCGGTTGGCGCCTGGCGACAGCCTGGTGCTCTTCTCCAGCTCCTGGAAGGACCGGCTCCCGGCAGGGGTCATCCCGGGAACGTCGGTCGTCGATGCCCGGGTTCCGGTGACCTTTCTGAACCTCGCGTGGCATCGCCTAGAGTGGCCGACGATCGAGACGTTCGCGGGGGACGTCGACGTCGTTCACTCGATGCACCCGCTACTCATGCCCGCGCAGCGGGCCGCGCAGGTCGTCACGGTGCACGACCTGTATTTTCTGGACGCGCCGGAGAATACACGGGCGGAAATTCGCCGCGATTACCCCGCGCTGGCTGGCGCGCACGCCCGGCGGGCAGAGGCGGTGATTACCGTGTCCGAGTACACCGCCCGCCAGGTCCGCACGCGGCTCGAGGTCGACGCCGAGCGCATCGCCATCTGCCCGAACGGCGCTCCGGCCTGGGCCCCAGCCGACTACGCCGCGCGCCGCCATCCGCTCCACATCCTGTTCATGGGCACGATCGAGCCCCGTAAGAATGTGGGGACCTTGCTGCGCGCCTATGCCGAGCTCCTCGCCCGACAACCCGATGCCCCCTCGCTCGTGCTGGCGGGTGGACTCACGCCGGCCTGCGCGTCGATCCTCGACGAGCTCGCCAGACCACCGCTCGCGGGACGGGCACGGCACGTGGGCTACGTCAGCGGCGCGGTGCGGGAACGGCTCTATCGCGAGGCAGCGATGGTCGTGCTGCCATCGCTCGACGAAGGCTTCGGGCTGCCGGCCCTCGAAGCTATGACGATCGGCGTGCCCGTGGTGGTGTCGTCACGGGGAGCGCTGCCCGAGGTCGTGGGTGCTGCCGGCGTCATCGTCGACCCAGACGACGTCGCCGGGATGGCGTCCGCGATGCACAGAATCCTGAGCGAGCCGGGGCTGGCGCGCCGCTGCTCGGAACAGGGCATCGTCGAGGCCAGGCGTTTCAGTTGGGATACGAGCGCGGCGCGCTTGATGGAGGCCTACGGGGCGGCGGTCGAGAGGCGCCGATCGCGGTCGTGACCCAGCCCCTGTCCATCGGCATCGAC
>JANOJJ010000775.1:0-7200 GCA_031408155.1 Rubrivivax sp. | reverse complement strand
GGTGATGGCCGCATCGTCATCACCGCCGCCAGGCGTTTCGGCGCCAGCGGGCTGGGGGTGGAGATCGTGCCCGACCTGGTGGCACGCAGCCGCGCTGCGGCCGATCAGGCCGGCGTCACGAAGCGAATCGAATTCCGCGAGCAGGACCTGTTCACGACCGACCTGTCGGCGGCCAGCGTGATCACGATGTACCTGCTGCCCGAGGTCAACCTGCAACTGCGTCCGGCGCTGCTGCAGCTGGCGCCCGGCACGCGCATCGTCTCGCACGACTGGGACATGGGCGACTGGCTGCCCGACGAGACGCTGACCGTGAATGCCCCCGACAAGAACGTTGGCCGCGAAAGGAAAAGTCGCCTCCATCTCTGGGTGGTGCCGGCCCGGGCCGACGGTTTGTGGTGCGGGACTGCCGGCAGCCAACTGCGCGTCAGCCAGTCCTACCAGGTGGTGCAGGCGCGCTGGCAGCAAGGCGAGCGTGAATGGGCGCTGCAAGGCCGGCTCGATGGCCGGCGACTGCGTCTGATCGGTGCTGCAGCCGAGCCGCTGCGGGCCTGGGTGGCAGACGAGCGGATCGAGATCGGGCGCCGCGCTATCGGCCGCAGTGCCGGCCGCGCGGGCGCGCCGGGTCGGACCTCGATGAAGGCGCTGGTGCTGAATCGGGTGCGCGGGTCGGATTGTCCGACCTGAGCGAGGACTGACTTTCCGTCGCCGGCCGGCTGGCCGTCAGCTGTCGAAGTTGGGCACCACGGTGGGCCTGGCGAACTCGCGTCCAACCACCGCCCTCGCGTAGAAGTAGTTGTCGCGCGCCCGCGGCGGCAGGCTGTCCAGCGTTACCTCGCCATGATCGTCGCAGGGAAAGGCCAAGGCTCGTCCCGGGTCAAACAGCGACGCGAAGCGCAATTGCCAACCGCCGGCGGGCAGCGGGGACATGACGGGCAGATCGTGGAAGGCAATCATGACGGGTGGCTCCTGACGGTGTCGATGAAGCTTGGCTTGTTATCGACCATAGTCCGCTCCAACTCCAGGCGCTGCCGGCCGCGCTCGGTACCGGGCCTCGGAATTTTGCTGCGGCATCCGTACGCATCTGCCCTACACGGCCGCGCAGCGCGGCCGGCGCGATCGGCCGCCCGCCACGGCCCCGCCCGCGCGGTTCGGCAGCGGCGCCCTCGCCCGCCGGACCTTACGCCGCCGGCCTGTACGATGCGATGCTTCGCCCATGACCGCTGCCGCCCTGTCGCCTCGAGCATTCGTCATGCTGTTGCTGCTGGCCGTGCTGTTTGGCGGCAACCACGTGGCGGCGCGGTTCGCCTTCAACGACGGCGTGGACGTGGCCACCGCTGTCACGCTGCGCAGCGGCGTCACCGCGCTGGTGGTCGGTCTGCTGGTGTGGCAGCAGCGTGTGTCCTGGGCCATGACCGGCCGCCAGCGCGGCGTGCTCGGCCTGGTATCGCTGCTGGTGGCGGTGCAGAGCCTGTCGATCTACGCTGCGGTGGCGCGGCTGCCGGTGGCGCTGGCGCTGCTGGCGTTCAACACCTGGCCGATGTGGACGGCGCTGTGGGCACGCGTGTTGTATCGCCGTTCACCCGAGCGCCGCACGATCGTGGCGATGCCCGTGATCCTGGTCGGCCTGGGCCTGGCGCTGGACTTGTTTGGCGCCACTTCGGGCCTGAGCGCACAGGCGCAGTGGTCGCAGATCGGAGCCGGTGTCGCCTTTGCACTGCTGGCGGCTGCCACTTTCGGCGTCGTGATGGTGGTTACGCAACACGAGATCGCCGGCATCGACGGGCGGCTGCGCAGTGCGATCACGATGGGCGTGGTCGGTCTGCTGGCGTTGATCGTCGCGCTGGCCCAAGGCGGCCTGCAGATGCCGCACAGCCCGCCGGGCTGGTGGGGCCTGGTAATGCTGACCGTGCTCTACGGCACCGCGTTCACGTTCATGTTCACACTGTTGCCCAGGTTGGGCGTAGTGGGCTCGTCGCCAATCCTCAACGTCGAACCGGTGGCGGCTATGGTGCTGGCCTGGGCCTTGCTGGGTCAGCGCATTGCACCGGTGCAGGTGCTGGGCGCGCTGATCGTGGTCGGGGCGGTGATGGTGCTGGGGCTGCGCAAGCACTGACGCTGGCGCGAACCCTGGCCGCGCGCATCGAGGCGATCCGGGTCGACATCGAGCAGCGGATCGGACACCGTGTCAGACCGGACTTCCAGCGCACGCCGGACGAACCGATCACGCCGCTCGACGAGGACGGGCGTGAACGCGAAGGGTGTACAACCCGCTCAGGACCGCCGCTGCAGGTGACGAAAGGTGATACGACCCTTGCTCAGGTCGTAGGGCGACAGCTCGAGCGATACGTTGTCGCCAGCCAGGATGCGAATGTGGTTCTTCTTCAGCTTGCCGCCGGAATAGGCCACCAACTGGTGTCCGTTGTCCAGCGTCACGCGGTAGCGCGAGTCGGGCAGTACCTCATTCACGATGCCATGCATCTCGATCAGTTCTTCCTTGGCCATGGGGTCCCAGTTGAAAACGAGAACAGGCCTTGAGCGGCTGGTGAGCCGGCAAGGCCTTGGGGAGTGGGTAAAACAGTCTGGCCACCGCAGTGGCCAGCAGCGGCCCGGCCGCACGGTGCGGCCGGCAGCTTCATCAGGCCAGAGGCCGGATGTTGGAGGCCTGCAAGCCCTTCTTGCCTTCGGTCACCTCGAACTCGACGCGTTGCGCCTCGGCCAAGGTCTTGAAGCCGCTGCCGCGGATTTCGCTGTAGTGGGCAAAGAGATCCTTGCCGCCGTCATCGGGGGCGATGAAGCCGAAGCCCTTGCCCTCGTTGAACCATTTGACGATGCCAGTTTGTGAAGCCATTGCAATATTTCCGTTCCGGGTAGTTCATGCGCGACAGACTGCCGCACAGTGCAGAGTCACGCAAGAGAACACCGGGGAAATCAACCGCGTCGCGCCGGCTCGAAGAGCCGGTGGGCACAGAAAGACGCCTAACGACGGTCAGATGGGGCCTGCAGCCGCGGATGATACGCGATCGGGCAGAATCGTGTCGATCTGCGTCAGGGCCGCCCACCCGATCATCCGATCACCATCGTCTCGTCGCTGCGCGTACCGTCGAGCCGGGCGCTGCCGACGAACTCGAGCGTCATCACGCCCGACAGCCCGACCACCGTGCCCGGCACCGCCGGCACCTCGTCGCCGCGTTGCAGCGGCTGACCGTCCACCAGCGTGGGGTGGGTCGTCACCGAACGCAGGATGTAGCCATCGGAGCGCCGGCGCAGCTCGAAATGCCAACGGCTGATCTGCCGCGTGGCCATGCCGTCGGGCAAGGTCAGGACCACGTCGTTGGCGCTCATGCCTTCGATGATGTCCATGCGACCGAAGGAGACAATGTCGTGCAGCGGCAGCTCGATCAGCTCGCCGGTCTCGCGCACCCGTACGGCCACCGGAAAGCGGCTGCGGTCGAGCCAGTCCATGGTCAGCAGGGCCAATGTGCGGCCGGCGCCCTTGAGCTCGACGTCGCCCAGCGGCCGGCAGCTCAGACGTTGCGCGATGTCGAGCTCGCGGAAGCACTCGCGCGACAACCGGATCTGCCCGGGGTCGGCCGACGCTGCGATACGGGCGCACAGGTTCATGACGTCGCCCGTGACTTGCGCGCCGTCGGTCAGCAAGCGGCCCCAGTGGATGCCGATGCGCAACGCCAGTTGGTGATCGCGCTCGCGGTGAGCATTGGCGTGGCTGAGCTCGTGTTGCAGCGCGCACATCGCGGCAGCGGCGGCACTGGCCGAGGTGAAGAAGGTCACGGCACCGTCGCCTGCGGTGTCGACAAGGCGACCGCCGTGCGCGGCCAGCGCGCGCTCGAGCGAGTCGAGGTGCAGTTGCTGCAGCTGGCGCCCGAGCGCGTCACCGAAGCGCGTGAAGTAGGCAGTCGAACCGGCGATGTCGGTGAAGCAGATCGCCGCACTGGTCTCGAAGCGGCGTGACAGCTCCTGCGACAACAGGTTCTGCAGACGGATGATCTCCGTCATCGATAGCGAGCCGAGGTTGAAGTCGATGTTCATGGCCGGCTGGACGATTGCCGCCCCAACGGCGCTCCGCGGACGGCAAAAGCGCGATGCTAGAGCCAATCGGCGCACGGCGCCGCCCTCGATCGCGGGGGCCCGGGCACAACCAGGATAGGCTGCGCGCTTTGCAGCCTCCAACGCAGCCGCCATGCGCGTGTTCACCGCCAGCCTCGCGACCGAAACCAACACCTTCGCGCCCATGCCCACCGGGCTGGGCGCGTTTCATGACGGCGGCTACTTTCCCGCCGGCAAGCACCCGCCCCACCTGACGCTGTTCTCGGGTCCGCTGTGGGCGGCACGGCAGCGCGCAGCCGATCACGGCTGGACCTTGCTCGAAGGCCTGGTCGCGTTCGCTCAGCCGGGTGGCGTCACCACGCGCCACGCCTGGCAGACCTTGCGCGACGAACTGCTGGCCGACCTGCGGGCCGCGCTGCCGGTGCAAATGGTGCTGCTCGGCCTGCACGGCGCGATGGTCGCCGACGGTTGCGACGACTGCGAAGGCGAACTGCTGCGCCAGGTGCGCGCGATCGTCGGCCCCACGGTCGTGATTGGCGCCGAACTCGACCCACACCACCACCTCAGCAACGCCATGCTGGACAACGCCGACCTGTTGGTGAGCTTCAAGGAGTACCCGCACACCGACGTGCTCGAGCGCGCCTTCGAGCTGGTGGACCTGTGTGCCGCCACCGCTGCCGGCCGCATCCGCCCGGTGGTGGGCGCAGCCGACTGCGGGATGATCAGCATCGTGCACACCACGCGCGAGCCGGCGCGGGGCTTTGTCGACCGGGCGCAGGCGCTGGAGGGCCGCGACGGCGTGCTGTCGATCTCGGTGACGCACGGATTCCCCTGGGGTGACGTGGCCGACATGGGCACCCGCGTGTTCGTCTACACCGATCGCGACCGGGCCCGGGCCCACGCGCTGGCGCGTCGCCTGGCCGACGAGCTGGTGGCGTTGCGCGATCAGCTGCAGCCGCCACAGCCGGGTATCGACGAAGCGATCGACCTCGCACTGGCAGCGCCCGCGGGCCCGGTGGTGATCGCCGATGGTGCCGACAACCCGGGCGGCGGCGCAGCCGGCGACTCCACCTTCATCCTGCGCCGCCTGCTCGCGCGTGACGTTCAGGGCGCCGCACTGGGGCCCCTGTGGGACCCGCAGGCCGTGCGCATCGCGTTCGAGGCTGGAGTCGGTGCCACGCTGCCGCTGCGCCTGGGCGGCAAGACCAGCCCCCTGTCAGGCGACCCGGTGGATGCCGAATGCACCGTGCTGGCGCTGCAATGTGACCTGGTGATGAGCGGCCTGGCCGGCATCCCGGTGGCAATGGGCGACAGTGCGTTGGTGCGTGCAGGCGGCGTGCAGATCGTGCTCATCACGCGCCGCAACCAGGCCATCGGCAGCGACCTGTTCACCCAGCTCGGCTGCGACCTGGCGTCGCTGCAGGTGGTGGTGGTCAAGTCATCGCAGCATTTCGTCGCCTCGTTCTCGCGCGTGGCGCAGCAAGTGATCTACGCCGCCGCGCCAGGTACGGTGACGGCCGACCTGAAAAGCCTGCCCTACCGCAAGGTTCGGCATCCGAAGTGGCCGCTCTAGGCCGGAGTTGTCCCGGCATCGGGACGACTCCGACCGGTATTTGCCCCTATCGGGGGCGGGTCGGGGGCGCACCACAATCGCCATCCATCGTAGGCATGACCCTTGCTGGGTCATCCTGGTCCGCTTGAAAGGCACCGAATGAAACTGCTCCGTCGATCGCTCCTCACGCTGGCCGCCGCGGCCAGCTCGTTGGTCACGCTGACGCCCGGCACCGCGTTGGCGCAGGACCAGGTCTTGCGCGTCGTTCCGCACTCCAACCTGGCGATCCTGGACCCGATCTGGACCACCGCCTACATGAGCCGCAACCACGGCTACATGATCTACGACACCCTGTTCGGCACCGACGAGAACGCCAAGATCAAGCCGCAGATGGTAGAGAGCTGGACCGAGAGCAGCGACCATCGCCTGTGGACCTTCAAGCTGCGCAAGGGTCTCGAATTCCACGACGGCAAGCCCGTCGGCAGTGAAGACGTGGTGGCCAGCCTGCAGCGCTGGGGCAAGCGCGACGCGATGGGCTCGGCGCTGTTCCAGTTCGTGCAGCGCATGGACACGCCCGCGCCCGACACCTTCCGCATCTTCCTCGGCGAGGCCTGCGGCTTCGTGCTCGAGGCGCTGGGCAAACCGTCATCGAATGTGCCCTTCATCATGCCCAAGCGCATCGCCGAGACCGATGCCTTCAAGCAGTCGAAGAGCACATCGGCTCCGGCCCCTACGTCTTCAAGAAGGACGACTTCAAGCCCGGCGACAAGGCGGTCTACACCAAGTTCGCCAAGTACGTGCCGCGCAGCGAGCCGCCGTCGGGCACGACCGGCGGCAAGCAGGTCTACGTCGACCGGGTCGAATGGAACCTGGCCTTGCGCGACGCCCAGGCCCAAGTCAATGCGCTGAAGAAAGGCGAGGTCGACATCATCGAGGCGCTGGGCTTCGACTTCTACGAGTCGGCCAAGAACGACGCCGACATCCAGCTGCCCAAATACGCCAACCTCGGACTGCAGTACATGGCGCGCTTCAACCACCTGCACAAGCCGTTCGACAACGCCAAGGTGCGGCAGGCGGCGATCGCCGCCTTCAATCAGGATGCGTTCCTGCGCGCCCAGGTCGGCGTCAAGGATCTGTACAAGACCTGCCCCTCGATGTTCATCTGCAACACACCCTATGGCAGCACGGCCGGCAGCGACCTGCAGGCCAAGAGCAACATGAAGAAGGCGCAGGAACTGCTCAAGGCCAGCGGCTACGACGGCACGCCCATCGTCATCATGAAACCGACCGATCTGGCCAGCATCCAGAAGCTGCCCGACGTGGCTGCGCAGTTGCTGCGCCAGGCCGGCTTCAAGGTCGACCTGCAGGCGATGGACTGGCAGACCCTGGTCGGTCGGCGCGCCAAGAAGGACGCACCCGACAAGGGCGGCTGGCACATGTTCCTGACCGCCTGGAACGTGTTCGACGTCTGGAGCCCGATCGCCAACCCGACGATGGACACCCGCGGCGAGAAGTCAGGCTGGTTCGGTTGGGCCAGCGACGACAAGCTGACCGAGTTGCGCAACCAGTTCATGCGCGCCACC
>JANOJJ010000764.1:0-3681 GCA_031408155.1 Rubrivivax sp. | reverse complement strand
GCCAGCAGCGTGCAGCCGGCCACGCGCTCGCTGCTGCTGGAGCGCCTGGCGCCGAATGCCGAAACCGACCCCGAGGTGCGTGCCGCGCTGAACGCGTCGCTCGACGCGGTGCAGGGCCGTCTGGCCTGGGGTGAACGCCTGGGCGTGCTGTTCACCGGGGCCAGCCTGGGCAGCATCCTGCTGCTGGTGGCGCTGGGCCTGGCCATCACCTACGGGCTGATGGGCGTTATCAACATGGCGCATGGCGAACTGATGATGATCGGCGCCTACGCCACCTGGCTGGTGCAGAACCTGTTCAAGGGTTATGTGCCGGCCGCCTTCGACTGGTACATGCTGGCCGCCATCCCGGCCAGCTTCGGCGCCGCGGCGCTGGTCGGCGCCGTGCTCGAGCGCAGCGTGATCCGCTGGCTCTACGGCCGCCCGCTGGAGACGCTGCTGGCGACCTGGGGCATCAGCCTGATCCTGATGCAAAGCGTGCGCAGCCTGTTCGGCGCGCAGAACGTGGCGGTCGAGAACCCGAGCTGGATGTCGGGCGGCGTGCAGGTACTGCCCAACCTGACGCTGCCGTTCAACCGCATCGCGATCCTCGTCTTTGCGGCGCTGGTGCTGCTGGGCATGGCGCTGCTGATCGGCAGGACGCGGCTGGGCCTGTTCGTGCGCGGCGTGACGCAGAACCGCCGCATGGCCAGTTGCATGGGCGTCAACACCGCTCGTGTCGACACTTATGCCTTTGCGCTTGGGGCGGGCATTGCCGGCCTGGCGGGTTGTGCGCTCAGCCAGGTCGGCAACGTGGGTCCCGACCTCGGCCAAGGCTACATCGTCGACTCGTTCATGGTCGTCGTGCTCGGTGGTGTAGGCCAGCTCGCGGGCACCGTCTACGCCGGGCTGGGGCTGGGCATCCTGAACAAGCTGCTCGAAGGTTGGCAGGGCGCAGTGCTGGCCAAGATCATGGTGCTGGTGTTGATCGTCATCGTCATCCAGAAGCGGCCGCAAGGGCTGTTCGCGCTGAAGGGTCGGAGTGCCGAGGCATGACGGCTGCCGTGCTGTCGTCTCCGCGCGGCGTGCTGCTCGGCGCCAAGGGCTGGGCCAGTGTGTTCGCGGCCGCCGTCACGCTGCTGGTGCTGGTGCCGCTGCTCAACCTGGTGCTGCCGCAGGGCAGCGCCTTCCATCTGAGCGACTACGTCGTCAGCCTGCTCGGCAAGATCCTGTGCTACGCCATCTGCGCGCTGGCGATGGACCTGATCTGGGGCTACACCGGCATCCTGTCGCTGGGCCACGGACTGTTCTTCGCGCTCGGCGGCTACGCGATGGGCATGTACCTGATGCGCCAGATCGGGCGCGACGGCCAGTACCGCATGGAGATGCCGGACTTCATGGTCTTCCTGAACTGGAAGAGCTTTCCCTGGCATTGGGGATTCAGCGACAGCTTCGCCTTGCAGTTGCTGATGGTGCTGCTGGTGCCGGGCCTGCTGGCCTTCGTGTTCGGCTTCTTCGCCTTCCGCTCGCGCATCAAGGGGGTGTACTTCTCGATCATCACGCAAGCGATGACGTTCGCCGCGATGCTGCTGTTCTTCCGCAACGAGACCGGCTTCGGCGGCAACAACGGCTTCACCGACTTCAAGCGCATCCTGGGCGTGCCGGTGGCCACGTCGCAGATGCGGGTCTTCCTGTGCGGCCTGTCGGGTGCGGTGCTGATCGGCTTCTTCCTGATGGCCCGGGTGATCGTCAACAGCAAGTACGGCCGTGTGCTGCAGGCCATTCGCGACGCCGAGAGCCGAGTCATGTTCACCGGCTACGACCCGGTGGTCTACAAGCTCAGCATCTGGACCCTGAGTGCCGTGATGTGCGGCGTGGCCGGTGCGCTGTACGTGCCGCAGGTCGGCATCATCAACCCGGGCGAGATGTCGCCCGCCGCGTCGATCGAAATCGCGATCTGGGCTGCCGTGGGCGGGCGCGCGACGCTGATCGGGCCGATCGTCGGCGCCTTCTTCGTCAATGGCGCGAAGAGTTGGTTCACGGTCGCCTTTCCCGAGTTCTGGCTGTTCTTCCTCGGCGCCTTGTTCATCGCGGTGACCTTGTTCCTGCCGGATGGAATCGTGGGCCTGCTCAAGCGCAAGAAGGATCGTTCATGACACCCGACCTGTTGCAGGATGGCGCCGAACGACTGGCCGCGTGGCAGGCGCAGCAGGCCGGCAGCTCGGGCGGCCGTGGCGCCGCCTACGGCCGCATCGCCAAGCTCGGCGAGCCCGACTTCGCGCATGGCGTGGCGCTGTACCTCGACGAGATCAGCGTCAGCTTCGACGGCTTCAAGGCCTTGAACAAGCTCTCGCTGGCGATCAATGTCGGCGAACTGCGCTGCATCATCGGCCCCAACGGAGCCGGCAAGACGACGATGATGGACTGCATCACCGGCAAGACGCGGCCCGACAGCGGCAGCTGCTACTTCGGCAGCACGATCGACCTGCTGCGCCTGACCGAGACCGACATCGCGCAGATCGGCATCGGCCGCAAGTTCCAGAAGCCCACGGTGTACGAGCAGCTCAGCGTGTTCGAAAACCTCGAGCTCGCGCTGCGTGCCGACCGGCGGGTGCGCGCTTCGCTGTTCTCGCGCCTGAGCGGCGCGCAACTCGACCGCATCGGCGAAGTGCTGCAGTTGATCCACCTGAAGGACGAGGCGCAGCGCACGGCGGGTCTGCTCAGCCATGGCCAGAAGCAGTGGCTCGAGATCGGCATGCTGCTGATGCAGGAGCCCAAGCTGCTGCTGCTCGACGAGCCGGTTGCCGGCATGACCGACGAAGAGACCGAGCGCACGGCCGAGCTCTTCCTGTCGCTCGCAGGCCAGCATTCGCTGGTGGTGGTGGAACACGACATGAAGTTCGACGACCAGCTCACGCAAGGGCGCAAGAAGGTGACGGTGCTGCATGAAGGCAGCGTGCTGGCCGAAGGGCTGCTGTCGGAGGTGCAGGCCAACGACAAGGTGGTCGAGGTCTACCTGGGCCGATGAACGTGCTGAAGGTCGACAGCCTCAACCAGTATTACGGCGGCAGCCACATCCTGCGCAACTGCGGCTTCGAGGCGGCGCTGGGCCAGGTCACGGTCGTGCTGGGCCGCAATGGCGTGGGCAAGACCACGCTGCTGAAGAGCCTGATCGGCGTGGTGCCGGTCAAGAGCGGCCGCATCACGCTCGATGGGCAGGACATCACCAAGGCCGCCAGCTACGAGCGCGTGCGCCGCGGCGTGGGCTATGTGCCGCAGGGGCGCGAGATCTTCAACCGGCTGACGGTGGACGAGAACCTGCGCATGGGACTTGCCAGCAAGCCGGGGGGCACGGCGGTCCCGGCCGAGCTGTTCGAGCTGTTCCCGATCCTCGAGCAGATGCTCCACCGGCGTGGCGGCGACCTGTCGGGCGGCCAGCAGCAGCAGCTCGCCATCGCGCGTGCGCTGGCCGCCGGCCCCAGGCTGCTGATGCTCGACGAGCCGACCGAAGGCATCCAGCCCAGCATCATCAAGGACATCGGCCGCGTGATCCGCATGTTGGCCGATCGCAAGACGATGGCCATCGTGCTGGTCGAGCAGTTCTACGACTTCGCCGCCGACCTGGCCGACCAGTACCTGGTGATGGAGCGCGGCGAAATCGTGCAGCGCGGGCGCGGCAAGGACATGCAAGCCGACGGCGTGCGC
>JANOJJ010000741.1:0-10594 GCA_031408155.1 Rubrivivax sp. | reverse complement strand
CTCGACAGCGACGGCTTGATCGAGTTGCTGCTGCGCTGGTGCGACAAGTTCCCCATCGCCAGCATCGAAGATCCGCTGGCCGAGGACGACCCGGTGGGGTTTGCTCGCTTCACGGCCGCCGTGGGCCAGCGCCTGCAGGTGGTGGGCGACGACTTCCTGGTCTCGGACGCCGCGCTGTTGCGCCAGGCCGCGGCGGCCGGTGCGGCCAACGCCGTGCTGCTCAAACCCAACCAGCGCGGTACGCTCAGCGAGACGTTGTTGTGTTGGGATGCCGCACGTGAGCTGGGTTATGCCGGCATCGTCTCGGCGCGCTCGGGCGAGACCGAGGACACGACGATCGTGCACCTGGCGATCGGCTGGCACGTCGGCCAGCTCAAGGTGGGCTCGTTCGCGCGCAGCGAACGCATGGCCAAGTGGAACGAGGCGCTGCGCATCGAAGAGGCGCTGGGTGCGCAGGCGCGGTTTGCCGGGGCCGCGGTGTTCGGCCGATCGACCGCCCGGCCCTGAGGCGGGTCCTCTTGGGGGTCAGCCTATTCGAGCCTATTCGGAGCCTATTCGTATTCGGGGTCAGGCCTTGCCTATTGCCGCCCAGTGCCCTACATTCCCGACGCATGGCCCGTCCATTGCGAATCGAGTTCCCAGGCGCGATTTACCATGTGACGTCACGGGGCGATCGGCGCGACCCGATATTCGTCGACGATGTCGACCGCGACTCGCTGCTTTGCGTGCTGTCGCAGGCCACCAAGCGGTTCGACGCCGTGGTATTGGCGTACTGCCTGATGGGAAACCATTACCACGTGGTACTGAACACGCGACGGGCCAATCTGTCCGTGTTGATGCGGCATCTCAACGGCGTCTTCACTCAGACCTTCAATCGCCGACACGGTGCGGTCGGTCATGTGTTTCAAGGTCGTTTCAAGGCGATCTTGGTCGACCGGGAGAACTACCTGCTGGAGTTGTGCCGCTACGTCGAACTGAACCCCGTGCGCGCCGGCATGGTCGGGGCACCTGCTGACTGGCCGTGGTCGAGTTACCTGGCGCACGCGGGAATCAGGGACAGCCCTGAGTGGCTGGATACGGTCGGCCTGCATGGACACCTCTTGGGTCGCCCCGCGCAAGGCGCCGCTGACCATCGTGTGGCCGCCAAGCGATACGTGGCACTTGTGGCAAGCGCGCCCGATCTGCAAGTCTGGTCCCTGGGCCTGCGGCAGCAGATCTTTCTGGGTGATGAGGAATTTGTGGAACGTATGCAGGCACTGATGGTTGCAAATCGCCAGCATGACAAAGACATCCCCAAACCCCAACGCCTGCCGACTGACAAGCCCTTGCAAGAATGGCTTGCGCAGGCGAGGTCACGCGAAGAAGGGCTCTATCTGGCGCACACACAAGGCGGTCTGTCGATGACCCGCATCGCCGCCACGATGCGGCTTTCAGTCTCCCGAGTCAGCCGATTGATCGCCTCGCATGAACGAGGTTTGGCAAAAGGCAAGGCCTGACCCTATTGACGCGTCGGCAGGAACAAGACTCCTGCCGGAATCCTGCGCCCAGCCTCAGCGCAGCCGGAACTCCGCCGCCTGCGCGTGCGCCTGCAGCCCTTCGCCGTAGGCCAGCTCGGCGGCGATCGGGCCCAGCGTGCGGGCCCCGGCCTGGCTGACCTCGATCAGGCTGCTGCGCTTGACGAAGTCGTAGACCCCCAGCGGTGACGAGAATCGCGCGCTGCCCGACGTGGGCAGCACATGGTTCGGCCCGGCGCAGTAGTCGCCCAGGCTCTCGCTGGTGTAGGCACCGAGAAAAATCGCGCCGGCGTGGCGCAGCAGCGGCTCCCAGCGGTGCGGGTCGGACGAACTCACTTCGAGGTGCTCGGGCGCGATGCGGTTGCTGATGTCGCAGGCCTCTTCCATCGAGCGGGTGCGGATCAGCGCACCGCGGCCTTCGAGCGACGCGCGGATCACGTCGCGTCGCGGCATGCCGGGCAGCAGGCGTTCGATCGCTTCGCGCACCTGGGCGATGTAGGCGGCATCGGGGCAGAGCAGGATGCTCTGCGCCAGCTCGTCGTGCTCGGCCTGGCTGAACAGGTCCATCGCCACCCAGTCGGCCGGCGTGCTGCCATCGGCCAGCACCAGAATCTCGCTCGGGCCGGCGATCATGTCGATGCCGACCTGGCCGAACACGCGCCGCTTGGCGCTGGCCACGTACGCGTTGCCCGGGCCGGTGATCTTGTCGACGCGCGGCACGGTGGCCGTGCCGTACGCCAGTGCAGCCACGGCTTGCGCGCCGCCGATGGTGAAGGCGCGCGACACGCCGGCCATGGCTGCGGCGGCGAGCACCAGGTCGTTGCGTTCACCGCGGCTGGCGGTGGTGCTGCCGCTGCCGCCAGTGGCCAGGCTGCCGCGCACCGGCGTCGGCACCACCATGATGATCTCGGACACACCCGCCACATGCGCCGGCACGGCGTTCATGATCAGGCTCGACGGATAGGCCGCCTTGCCGCCCGGCACATAGATGCCCACCCGGTCCAGCGGCGTGACCTTCTGGCCGAGCAGGCTGCCGTCTTCGTCACGGTAGCTCCAACTGCGGCAGCAGGCTTCGAGCTGGCGCTCGTGATAGGCCCGCACGCGCGCCGTGGCGGCCAGCAGCGCGTTGCGCTGGGCGGGGCTGATGCGCTCGAGCGCCGCCTGCATCTCGTCGCGGCTGATCTCCAGTGACGCCATGCCGCCGGCTTGCAGGCCGTCGAAGCGCGCGGTGAGGTCGAGCACCGCGGCGTCGCCACGCCTGCGCACGTCGGCAATGATCTCGGCCACGCGCGATTCGATCGCGGCGTCGGTCTCGGCCGGCCAGCGCAGTACGCGCTGGAACTCGGCCTCGAAGTCGGCCGTGGCGGTGGACAGGGTGCGCAATTGCAAGGTCATGCTGGGATACCGGCGACGGCCGCTTCGAAGGCTTCGATCAAGGCCCGGATCGGCGCGCGGTTGAGCTTGAGCGCGGCCTGGTTGACGACCAGGCGCGAACTGATGTCCATGATGTGTTCGACCTCCACCAGTTGGTTGGCCTCGAGCGTGCTGCCGGTCGATACCAGGTCGACGATGGCGTCGGCCAGGCCGGTCAGGGGTGCCAGCTCCATCGAGCCATAGAGCTTGATCAGGTCGACGTGCACACCCTTGCTGGCGAAGTGTTCACGCGCGATCCGGGTGTACTTGGTGGCCACGCGGATGCGCGAGCCCTGGCGCACGGCGCTGGCGTAGTCGAAGTCGGAGCGCGTGGCCACGCTCATGCGGCAGCGGGCGATGCGCAGGTCGAGCGGGCGGTACAGGCCGTGGCTGTCGTGCTCGAGCAGCACGTCGAGGCCGGCCACGCCGAGGTCGGCGCCGCCTTGCTGCACGTAGGTGGGCACGTCGCTGGCGCGCACCAGCACCACGCGCAGGTCGCTGCGGCTGGTACCGATGATCAGCTTGCGCGACGCTTCCGGGTCTTCCAGTATCTCGATGCCCGCGGCCCTGAGCAGCGGTATCGAGTCGTCGAAGATGCGCCCCTTGGACAGCGCCAGCGTGATCACGGGGCTGCTGCTGCCGCGAACTCCGCCGGCGTCAGCGTCTTCATCGACAGCGCGTGGATCTCGGCGTGCATGCGCTCGCCGAGCGCGGTGTACACGCACTGGTGGCGGCGCACGCGCGCCAGGCCTTCGAACTCGGCCGAGACGATGGTGGCAAAGAAGTGCCGGCCGTCGCCTTCGACCTCGACATGGGTGCACGGCAGGCCGGCGGCGATGTAGTCGCGCACGAGGGCAGGGGTGGGATCCGACATGATCAGCCAAGCTCGCGCTGGTTGACGATGACACGCGAAGCGATGCCGTAGGCGATGGCTTCGTCGGCCGACATCCAGTAGTCGCGTTCCATGTCGGCGCGCACCTTCTCGATCGTCTGCCCGGTCTCGAGCGCGATCGCCTGCGAGATGCGTTCGCGCACCTTGATGATCTCTTTGGCCTGGATCGCGATGTCGGTCGCGCGGCCGCCGGCGCCGCCGGCGGGCTGGTGGATCATGAAGCGCGTGTTGGGCAGGCACACGCGGCGCTCCTTGGGTGCGGCCAGAAAGAGATGGGTCGCCGCGCTGGCCACCCAGCCGGCGCCGATGCAGGTGACCGGCGCACGCACAAAGCGGATCATGTCGTGGATCGCATCACCCGACTCGACGTGGCCGCCGGGCGACGAGATCAGCAACTGGATCGGCGCGTCGGAGTCCTGCGCCAGCAGGATCAGCCGTTCGCACACGCCGCGTGCCATTTTGTCGTCGATCTCGCCGAACACCAGCACGAAGCGCGATTTGAAGGCCAGTTGTTCGGCCAGGCCAGAAGGGCGATCGGCCTTGTCGGCCTTGCTGGGTTTGTCGTCGGAACCGGCTTGCAACGGGGTCATGGGGGGTCTCTCCTGCGAACCCGGGATTGTCTCAGAGGGCGCAAGACCTCCTGCTCGGCCAGCTGCTCGTCGGGTGCACGGTCAGTCGGCCGCCTTGACGGCCAGAACCGGACAGCGCACCGACAGCAGGATGTCGCGCGAGACGCTGCCAAGGACGAGTTTGCCCACCGCACTGCGCCTGCGCAAACCGACGATCACCAGCGAGACCTCGGGCGATTCGGCCAGTTCGACGATCTCGGTCACCGCATTCTTGCCGCGCACGAACTGCTTGAACTCGGCTGCGATGCCGGAGTCTGCGAGTCGCTTCTCGACCGCTTCGACTTCGGTCGTATCCGCGAACGACGGGTCGTTCTGATTGCCGCCGGACATGGCGTTGACGACGAGCAAGCGCTCGTTGCGTCGACTCGCAATCTCAATCCCCTTTTCCAACGCGGCCCGGCCTTCCGGACGGGGTGCAAAAGCAACCAGTATGGTCATCGACAACTCCTTGCAATGGGACATGGGACCGAGTCAGTCCTGACCGCTGCCGTCGAGCAGGCCTCGTGATCAGTTGATCCGCAGTTTATCGAACGAGCGAGCCTCGGTGTAGCCCACCGTCAAGCGCGCAGCTTGTAGCCGCGCCGAAGCAACTCCAGGCTCAACGCCGCCACCACGACATAGCTCGTGCTCACCACGGCCAGGCTCAACCAGGGAGACGCGTCGCTGTGGCCGAAGAAGCCGCGACGAAAGCCGTCGATCATGTAGAAAAACGGGTTCAGGTGACTCACCGCCTGCCACACCCCGGGCAGCGACTTGACCGAATAGAACACGCCCGACAGAAAGGTCAGCGGCATGATGAAGAAGTTCTGGAACGCGGCCAGCTGGTCGAACTTCTCGGCCCACAGACCGGCGATCAGCCCGAGCGACCCCATCATGCCCGCCCCCAGCGCCGCGAAGATCAGGATCCACCAGGGCTCGGCCAGGTGCACGGGCGCGAACCACACGGTGACGATGAAGACACCTGAGCCGACCACCAGCCCGCGCACCAGCGACGCGCCGACGTAGGCCGCATACCAGGCCCAGTGCGACAGCGGCGCGACGAGCAGGAACACCAGATTGCCGGTTACCTTGCTCTGGATCAGCGAGCTGCTGGTGTTGGCAAAGCTGTTCTGCAGCACGCTCATCATCACCAGCCCCGGCACCAGGAAGCTGGTGTAGCCGACACCCGGAAAGACCTGCACATGGTCCTCGAGCACATGGCCGAAGATCAGCAGGTAGAGCATGGCCGTCAGCACCGGCGCGGCCACGGTCTGGAAGGCGACCTTCCAGAAGCGCAGCACTTCCTTGTAGAACAGCGTTGCCGCGCCATCGAAATTCATCGACCGGCCTCGACCGGTCGTGCAGGCCGTTCGCCTGACCGTTCGCCTGACCCGAGGCCCGGCGCAAGCAGGCCCTCGCGTCCGGGCTCGCCTTCCATGATCTGCAGGAACACGTCTTCGAGGTCGGCGCGGCCGATCTCCAGGTCTTCCACGCGCACGCCGGCTTCGCGCAGCGTGGTCAACAAACGCTCGATCTCGTTGGCGTCGTGCGCCTTCACCTGCGCGATGCGCCCGGTCACGCGCGCCAGCGGCGCCAGCGCGGCGGGCAGCGGGTCGTCGGTCTTGAAGCGCAGCATGGTGCTGGCCATGCCCGACAGCAGCGCCGAGGTCTTGTCCAGCGCCACCACCCGGCCCTGCTTGAGCATCGCGATGCGAGCGCACAAGGCTTCGGCTTCTTCGAGGTAATGCGTGGTCAGCAGCACCGTGTGGCCGTCCTTGTTCAGGCGCGCGATGAACTGCCACAGCGTCTGCCGCAATTCCACGTCGACGCCGGCGGTGGGTTCGTCGAGCACGATCACCGGCGGCTTGTGCACCAGGGCCTGCGCCACCAGCACACGGCGCTTCATGCCGCCCGAGAGTTGCCGCATGTTGGCGCCGGACTGGCCGGCCAGGCCCAGGTTGGCCAGCAACTCGTCGATCCAGGCGTCGTTGTTCTTCACACCGAAGTAGCCGCTCTGGATGCGCAGCGTCTCGCGCACGCTGAAGAAGGGGTCGAACACCAGCTCCTGCGGCACGATGCCCAGCGCCTTGCGCGCGGCGGCGTAGTCGTTCACCACATCGTGGCCGAGCACCCTGACGCTGCCGCTGGTGGCGCGCACCAGGCCCGCCAGCACCGAGATCAGCGTCGTCTTGCCGGCACCGTTGGGGCCGAGCAGGCCGAAGAACTCGCCTTGTTCGATGTCGAACGAGACACCGTCGAGCGCGCGCACCGTGCCGCGGCCTGCGCTGTAGGTCTTGACGACTCGTTCGAAGCGGACGGCGGGATCACGGGGCATGGGGGCGGGATTGTAGGCAGGCCGAGCGGCTGCGCCCGGTGCCAGAATGCACAGCGTCATGCCGCCCCCGAAGAAGCCCCGCCGCACCGCCGAGCGCATCCTCGAGGTGACGCTGGAATTGTTCAACCGCTTTGGCGAGCCTAACGTCAGCACCACGCTGATCTCGGCCGAGTTGCGCATCAGCCCGGGCAACCTGTACTACCACTACCCGGCCAAGGACGAGCTGATCAACACGCTGTTCAATCGCTACGAACGCGCGCTCAACGACTTGCTGCCGGCGGCCGACAACGTGGCCAACGTCGAGGATGCATGGCTGTTTCTGCACATGCTGTTCGAGCTGGTATGGCAGCATCGATTCCTCTACCGCGACCTGAACGACCTGCTTAGCAAGAACCGCAGGCTGGAGACCCATTTCCAGTCGGTGCTGAAGGACAAGCGCAGCGCGATGCGGCAACTGATCGACGGCCTGATCGGCGGCGGCGCGCTCACGCTCGAGCCCGGCGAGTCCGACCCGCTGGCGACCTCGATGGTGGTGCTGGCCAGCTACTGGCTGAGCTACGAATACGTCTGCGACCCGCGCCACGCGCTCGAGCCCGAGCAGGCCGCCAGCGCGCTCAATCGCGGCGCCTTCCACGTGCTCGGTCTGCTGCTGCCGCACCTGGAGCCGGCCTCGCGCCAGCACCTGCACATGCTGGCCGGTTCCTACCACTGACCTGATTGCATCGATACCCCAGAGGAGACCCCGGATGGCCAAATGGACCGCCTTTCCCTATTCCAGCGCCGACTACGCGCTGGCTGCCGCGGCGCTGAAGAAACAATGGGCCCGGCTGCACGCCGGGGATGCCGAGCCGCTGCCCAAGGACGATCAGGTGCTCGCGGCCTGGGCGCTGTTCCATGCCGGCGAGTTCGAGCAGGCCTACAACGCCGGGCTGAAGATCGGCGCGGCCGGCATCACGGTGGCCAACAAGGCGCAGTGCATCTACGCCAACTACCTGGAAAAGAGCGAGAAGAACAAGCTGGCGATGTTCCTCGAGACCGCCGAGCGCGCCCAGGCTCAGCAGGTCGCCGAGCCGAAGGTCGCCAATGGGTACTACTGGCAGGCCTACGCGCTGGGCCGCTACAGCCAGGGCATCAGCGTGGCCAAGGCGCTGACCCAAGGGCTGGGCAGCAAGGTCAAGGGCGCGCTCGAAACGACCATCAGGCTCGCCCCCAGGCATGCCGACGCGCACATCGTGCTGGGCACCTTTCACGCCGAGGTGATCGACAAGGTGGGCAAGTTGCTCGGCCGCACGCAGGGCGCCGATGCGGCCACCGGCCTGAAGATGTTCAAGGAAGCGATCAAGCTCAACCCGACGAGCGCGATCGCGATGATCGAATACGCCAACGGCATGGTGATGCTCGAAGGCGACAAGAAGATGGCCGAGGCCGAGAAGCTCTACGCCGACGCCGCGGCCTGCACGCCGCTGGACGCGATGGAGCGGCTCGACGTCGAGATGGCCAAGTCCGAACTCGACGAGTAGGTCGCGCGCTTCAAAGCGCCGGCCGGCGCTTGACCCAGCGGATGGTCTGTTCGCGCACGGGCCGGGCCGGTGCGCCTTGCGCCACCAAGGCCTGGTCGAAGGCAAGCCCGGCGTCGTCGGCCAGCGCAGCCTCGCGCGCGGCGTGCACGGCGGCAGCGCGTTCGAGCACCGGGCCGGCGCCGAAGGCCAGGTGGTCGACGATGTGCAGCAGGTTGTGCTTGCCTCGTTCATTGGTGCTGCCGTAACCCTTGACCAGGCGGCCGCACAGCGCCAGCTCGTGGCCCAGCTCGCCATGCTCACGGCTGCCGCGTTCAACCGCCGCCAGCCATTGTTCGATCAGGCGCTGCTCCAGCGCGAAGCGGCTGCCACGGCGGCGCTGGCCCTTCAGTGCCGCCGCCGCACGCAGCGCCAGCACGCCGAGGATGCCGTGCGTGCCGACCTTCATCGGCAGGGCCCAGGCCGGGCGACCGGCGGCCACGCGGCGGCGGTCCCAGCCGAGCAGCCGCTCGGCCAGGCCGTGCGGCAACAACCCGGCGAGCTCGGGCACGCCGGGCTTGAAATAGTCATAGACCTTGAGCAGATCGCCGTCGTGCAGGCCGACCTCGCGGCGCACGCGCGCCAGCCGGCTGGCTGCCAGTTTGGCCGCGGCCACGCGCACGATGTCGTCAAAGGCCATCCACAGCGCCAGCCAACGGATCATCTCCTGCCCGATGACGCCCGGCCGGCAGGTCGGCGCGCCGGACTCGCGTTCGGCGGCTTCGACACGCGCCAGGCGCTCGTCGTACAGCCGCGCGTAGGCCTCGTCCTGGTAGGACACCAGCCGTTCACGCGCCAGGGTGCGCAGGTCAGGCTCGGGTGGCGCCTGCAGCGCAGCGTCGAGCACGGCCTGCTGCGTGCGGCGTTCGCTGATGGCATCGAAGGCCAGCGAAAAGCCGCGCAGGCTGGCGTCGACGCCCTTGCCCGACGCGCGGATGGTCTGCTCGAACAGCGCACGAGCGATGGGCAGCGTGCCGCTGGCCGCCACCGCGCCCAGCAGCACGGCGCTGATGGCCGTTGCCGCCTGTCGTGCCAGCGCGCTGAAGTCCAGCAGCTCGGCGGCTCGCGCATGGCGTTGCAGCACCGCCACCAGCGCGGCGGCGTCGACTCGGCCGTCGCCCAGTTGCATCTTTTCGACCACCGTCAGCGCACGCGCGGTCGAGCTGATGACCAGCGTGCGCTCGCGGCTGGCCATGCCGTTGCCGACATGGCGCGCGGTCTCGAGCAGTTCGGACGACAGCAGCAGGTCGATCTCGCCCGGCACCGGGTTGAGGCTGAACACCGGCTGCCGTCCGCCGAGCGTGGCGCTGGGCTGCGGGTAGACCTCGACGTAGTAGGTGGTGGCGCCGGTGCGCTGCGCTACGCCCGGGATCGACGTCGACTGCGCCGGGTACCCTGCGCGCACGGCCGTCAGATACAGCCACTCGGCGAGTACACCGCCGCCTTCGCCACCGAGCGCGCAGACCAGGATCGTGATCGGGGAGCTGTCCATCTCAGTTGTCCCTGTCACCCTGAGCCGCGCCTGGGGGGAGGCGCCGAAGGCGCTTCGAGGGGAACCATCATTCCACCTTCAGGCCGATCTCCTTGATGAAGGCGCCGAAGCGCTCGCGGTCGCGGGCCTGGCCGGCGATGAAGTCGGTGCGGCTTTGCGTTGCCGGCTCGCCACCGATCGACTTGATCACGTCGAGCACCTTCGGCGACGCCAGCGCCTTGTTGATCTCGTCGTGCAGCTGGCCGACCAGCTCGGGCGGTGTGGGGCCGGGCGCGTAGATGCCGAAGGTGGTGTCGGCGTCGAAGCCGGCCACGCCGAGTTCGGCCAGGGTCGGCGTGTCGGGCACTTGCGAGCTGCGCCGCGGGCTGCCCACGGCCAGCAGTCTGAGCTTGCCGTCCTTGGCGTGGCGCAGGCCGGGGCCGGGGTCGAACATGAAGTGCAACTGACCGGCCAGCAGGTCGGTCAGCGCCGGAGCAGCGCCCTTGTAGGGCACATGGGTGGCTTCGAAACGGGCTTGCCGCTTGAACATCTCGGTGGCCAGGTGCGGCGAGCTACCGTTGCCCGGTGAGCCGAAGCTCAAGCGGCCCGGGTTGGCCTTGGCGTAGGCCACGAACTCCTGCATCGAGTGCACCGGCAACGACGGGTGCACCATCAGGAACACCAGCACCCGCGCCACACTGGCCACCGGCACCAGATCCTTCTCGGCGTCGAACGGCATCTTCTTGTACAGGAAGGGGTTGACCGTCATGGCGCCGCCGCTGCTCATCAGCAGCGTGTAGCCGTC
>JANOJJ010000739.1:0-4790 GCA_031408155.1 Rubrivivax sp. | reverse complement strand
GCCATCGCGCCCTTGATGTTGTGGGCCACGGCTTCAGCGGCGGCGTTGCTCAGGTCGTCCAGCGGCAGGATGATGACGTGGTTGCGGATGCCGACCCGGCCGTTTTCGCGGCGGTAGCCCAGGAAGGTGGTGCTCTTGCCGATGTGGCTCATGGTCTTACCACCGCTTGGTCTTGATGTTGTGCACATGGGCGTGCTCGCCCGCCTTGATCGGCGCGACCACCTTGCCCATGTCGATGCCGTACTTGATGACGGTGTCGCCAACCGACAGGTCCTTCAGCGCCACCTTGTGGCCGATCGGGATGTCCTGCCGCGCGTCGACCGACGTCATGCGGTCCTCATCCATGATCCAGCCGCTCAGTGCCATGCCGGCCTTCACGCCTTCGACCACCACCACGGCCACGCTGTCGTGGGCGTCGTGCAACACGAAATGAATCATCCTCTGGCTCCTGTTCCTGCCCCCGGCTGCGGTGGGCTGCGCCGCACTATCGCCAGCCACCCAGGGGCCGTCAATCGGGTCCTCCACAGGCCCTGCGGAGCAAGCCGCTGGCGTGGCGCGTCAGGCCGCCGGCACGGCGGGCCTGAGCGCATCACTTGCGCCCGTAGCGCGCTTCGAAGCCGGCCTTGCCGATCCGGTTGGCGTTGATCATGAAGCCGACCAGCGCCGCGCTGGCGTCAGCCGGCACGTCGATCTTGTCGGTCTTCAGCGCATGCACGGTGAAGACATAGCGGTGCGGCTTGTCACCCTTGGGCGGGCAGGCGCCGCCGAAGCCGGGCGCGCCGAAATCGGTGCGCCCCTGCACGGCACCGGCGGGCAGGCTCTTGCCGTCGGCCGCACCCGCACCCTCGGCCAGCTCGGTCGTGCCAGCCGGGATGTTGAACACCACCCAATGCCACCAGCCCGAGCCGGTGGGCGCATCGGGGTCGTACACGGTGAGCGCGAAGCTCTTGCTGTCCTTCGGCGCGCCGCTCCACTTCAGCGCCGGCGAGAGGTTCTTGCCCTCGCAGCCGAAGCCCTTGAAGACCTGGGCCTCGGTCAGCAGGCTGCCGGGTTTGATGGTCGGGCTGGCGAGCGTGAAGCCGGCTGCCTGGGCGGCGACGGTGCTGCCGAACAGCGCGGCAGCAAGCAGGATCTGGCGCATCGGGACTCTCCTTCGGGTTTGGGGGACGGTGATGATGCCGCAGTCGCGGCATTCAGGCGCCGGCAACGCCGGCGGATCGAGGCTGGCCGCCGCTGCGCAGTCGCCGGGTCAGCGCTGCCGGTGCCGACCTCACGGGTGCCGGGCGCGGATCGCCAGACTCTGCGTGGCGCGCCCGATCAGGCCCTGCTGGTCGTACAGGGCGGATTCAGCCAGACCGCACCCGTTGCTGTCCAGATGCGTGCGCGCATCGAGGCAGACCCATTCGCCCAGCGGCCGGCGCAGCAGATTGATGGTCAGGTCAGAGTTGACGAACAGGTACTGCTGGTAGTCGAGGATGGCGCTGATGCCGTTGCCGGAATCCGCTGCGACTGCAACCCGCTGATAGCCGCTCGCAGACTCTCCGTGCAACAGTGGATGGCGCAAACGGAACCAGATCGCGCAGGGGCCGCTGAAGAGCTGGCCCCGGGCGCTACGGACCTCCACCAGGTCGGCATAGCCCATGTGCTTGCCGGCGAACGGGAAGACCGACGCCGCAGCCTGCTCGGGCCCCGGGGTCACGCTCGGCAATGGATGCCCGGGCAGTCCGTCCGGCAGGGCGACGGCGCGCTCGCGCTGGACCAGGGCGGTAAAGCGGCCGACCTCCTTGTTGCCCGCCCTCAGGTGGGCCGAGAAATGCCCCGCATTGCGGCCGACGTAGTCGGTCATGAGTTCGATCACAAGGTCGCTGATCGGCACCGGACGCAACAGATTGGCCGTCAGGCGCGAGAGGTGGCTCAGACCATGGGCCTGCCCAGCTTGCTCGAAAGCGCGGCAGACCAGGGCTATCGGTGGTCCTGCATGCTGGTGTTCCGGGTGCCAGGGCCCGCGCGTCAGTTCACTCGAACGGTAGCTGCCGGAAGCGAGCGCAGCGTAGGCCGCGCTGGGCGTCAAGCGTTGGCTGGAGGGCATCATGGGGGCGCAGGGGCTGCTGTCGCTGGGCCCGGCATTGTCAGCCGATCTGAGCCGGGCCGGGATCGGCGCCTGTCCGTCGCCAAGACAAACCTGTTCGAAGCAGCGCGAGCGCTGGTTTCGACGCGATGATCCGCCTTGCTGAAGCCAGCGTCACGAGCGTGCTGGAACGACCAGGGTCGACTCGTTCGCGACCAGCCCGGGCGCCGCCACCGCGCCGGCCCGCTTCATGGACCAGACGGCCCAGCGCTTTTTCCAGCCCGCGTTGCTGGCGACGGCACTCTCGACCAAGGTTACCTGGTAGCCCAACTTCAATCCGTCCAACACGGTCGAACGAACACAGCCCTCTGCATAGACACCCAGCACGAACAGCGTCGTGACCTCGTTCGCCTGCAGATAGTGCTGCAACTCCGGATTCGAAAACGCGCTCGGGCTCGCCTTGACGATGACCTTTGCCGCAGCGGCGCCGTGCAGGCGATCATCGAGCGCCGCGCCGTCGCTGCCAGCAACCGCAGCACCTCTGCGGAAAAAGTTGCCGATCCGGTCCGACGGCGGGAAACAGTTCATCACGACAACCCGTTTCGCGTCCGGCAGCACGCGTCCGGACAGCACGTCGTTGGCAACCCGAAGCACGGCTTCAGCCGCCGCCGGACCGACCGGCAAGCGGCCCCGACGGCGGTCGAGAAAATCGCGTTGCAGGTCCATCAGCAGAACTGCGGCTGTTGCCATCGTTGGCTCCCCTTGTCCGGACCGAAATCCCCGCATCGCCTGGTTGAAGCTGGCTGGTCTGCACCGAACCGGCCGCTTGCGCGTGCAAGCAGCCGCGGACGGACGGCCCGACTCACCGGCGCAGCACCTGCAGGCTCAGTATCCGCCCATCACCGCCGCGCGGTCCATGTGGAAGGCGGCGTTGCCGAACAACTCGTGCAACACGCGCGCGCGCTTCATGAACAGGCCGATGTCGAGTTCATCGGTCATGCCGATGCCGCCGTGCATCTGAACGCCTTCCTGTACCGCACGGTTGGCCGACAGGCCGGCGCGCGCCTTGGCCTGGGCCACGCGCAAGGCGGCCTCGGGCTCGCCGCGGTCGAGCGCCTGCTGCGCCTGCCGCACCAGGGCACGCGCGAGTTCGAGCTCGCAGTACAGCTCGGCGGCGCGGTGCTGCAGGGCCTGGAATTCGCCGATCAGGCGGCCGAACTGCTTGCGTTGCAGCAGGTACTCGACCGTGCGCTCGAAGACCTCGTCGGCCAGGCCGACCAGTTCAGACGCCGCGACCGCACGGCCGACATCGAGCACACCATCGAGCAACCAGCGCCCGCGGTCGACCGTGCCGATCAGCGCGTCGGCACCGACCAGCACGCCATCGAGGCGCACGCGCGCCGCCAGATGCGCGTCGAGCAGCACGCAGCGCTCGATCGTCAAGCCCGGCGTACCGGCTGGCACCAGCAGCAGCGCCACGCCGGATTCGGCCTGCGCCGCAACGATCAGCGCATCGGCTGCGCTGCCGTCGATGACGAAGGTCTTGTCGCCGTCGATGCGCCAGCGAGCGCCGTCACGGCGTGCAGTGGTGGCCAGCACCTGCGGCCGATGCCGGGCCTGTTCGTCCACTGCCAGCGCCAGCACGACCTCGGCGGCGGCGATGCGCGGCAGCCAGGACTGCTGCTGCGCCGGGCTGCCGCCCTTGGCCAGCAGCCAGGCCGCCAGCACGGCCGTGCTGTAGAAGGGCGACGGCGCCAGCGTGTGGCCGATCTGTTCGGCAATTAGCCCGGCGTCGCACAGGCCCAGCCCCAGTCCGCCGAAGGACTCGGGCACCAGGGTCGCGGCATAGCCCTGCTCGCCGAAGGCGCGCCACAGCTCGGTGCTGTGGCCCCGTGCATCGGCGCTGTCGCGCAGCTGGCGCAGATGCGCCACCGGCAGCCGCTCGGACACGAAAGCCTGCGCACTGTCGCGCAGCATGCGGCGTTGTTCGTCGAGGATCCAGCTCATGTCACGCTCCGGGAAGGCCGAGGATGCGCTTGGCCACTACGTTGAGCTGCACTTCGCTGGTGCCGCCTTCGATCGAGTTGGCCTTGGTGCGCAGCCAGCTGCGCGCCAGCGCGCCGTCCTGCGATCGTTGGCCTTCCCACTCCAGCGCGGCGCTGCCGCCGGCAGCCATCATCAGCTCCCAACGCCGCTTGTTCAGTTCAGCCCCGTAGTACTTGAGCGCCGACGACACCGCCGGATGGGCCTGGCCGGCCTTGGCCTGCTTGCCCACCATCGACAGCCAAGCGCGAAAGGCCGCTTCATCGACCTCGAAGCGCGCTATCTCGGCGCGCAGCAGCGGGTCGTCCAGCCGGCCGCTGGCGTCGGTGCCCAGTGCCTCTAGCGCGACCCGGCCCAGCGGCCGCGGCGCACTGCGTTCGCCGATCGCGCCGATCATTTCGCGCTCGTGCGTCAGCAGGTACTTGGCCACCGTCCAGCCGTCATTGAGCTGCCACACCAGGTTGGCCAGCGGCACCTTGACCTGGTCGAAGAAGGTCTCGCAGAACGGGCTCTTGCCCGAAATCAGCTTGATCGGCCTGGTGCTGACGCCGGGGCTCGTCATGTCGATCACCGACGCGCACCGGTCCCATGCCGCGATAGCCGGGTAGTGAGTCCACCGTGCGCTCCGCCACATCGGCGCGGCCACTGATGGAGTACAACGGTTGCAGGACGCCCTGCT
>JANOJJ010000665.1:0-12982 GCA_031408155.1 Rubrivivax sp. | reverse complement strand
GGGTTGCGGCCACGGCGCGGCCTTGAACACCGTCGCCAGCCAAGGCTGTTGTTCGAACGGCAGGCCGGGCGGACGATAGGAGTGGGCCAGTTCGGTGAATCCGGCCGCGGTCATGTGAACGCGCCAGCCCTGCAGGTCGTGGAACTGGCTCTACCCGCTGTGCAAGGCCTACGCCGACGCGCTGTGCGAGTAGCAGGTCGCCACTCGAAACGGGTTCACCGAATACTCACCAAAAAAGCACCTGACGTTTCCGCCAAGTGCTTGATCTACCTACCAGTCTTGGTAGGCGCGAATGGACTCGAACCATCGACCCCCACCATGTCAAGGTGGTGCTCTAACCAGCTGAGCTACGCGCCTGTTAAGCCGAAGAGTATAAGCACTGTTCGATGAGCTGGATCGTGCACGCCGATGCGGGCTTGGTGGTCGTGAACAAGCCCGCCGGTATGCTGTCGGTGCCGGGGCGGGGCTTGGACAAGCAGGATTGCGCCTGGAGCAGGGCGCAGCTCGCATGGCCAGACGCGCTGGTGGTGCATCGCCTCGACATGGCCACCTCGGGCCTGTTGCTGTTTGCCCGCGGGACCGCTGCGCAGAGCCGGCTCGGCAGGGCGTTCGAAAACCGCAGCGTGCACAAGCGCTACGTGGCTGTGGTCGACGGTGAACCTCAAGACGACGCCGGAGCGATCGACCTGCCAGTGGCTGCCGACTGGCCCAACCGGCCCCGTCAGCAGATCGACCTGGCCCGGGGCAAGCCCTCGTTGACGCGCTGGCGCGTGCTGTCGCGCCCTGGTGACGGCCGCACACGCGTCGAATTCGAACCCGTCAGCGGACGCACGCACCAGTTGCGCGTGCACGCGGCGGCCATGGGCTGGCCTATCGTCGGCGATGCGTTGTATGGCCAGCCTGCGTGCAACGCTGCCGAACCTCGCCTGCTACTGCACGCGAGCGAACTGACCCTGGCCCACCCACTCGACGGCCGCAGCATCGGGTGGACCTCGGCGCCGCCGTTCTGATCCACCGACAAGGCACAACGTCGAGTTCAAGCACGTTGCGTTGCACGCGGTTTTGAAGGCGTGATGACCGTTGCACCCATGCTCGTCGGCTGCGTCGGTTGGCTCGAATGCCGGCTGCTGCCCGAACCGCACCGCCGTCGGCGCGACGACCTGTTCCTGGGCGAAGTCCTGGCCGCACAGGCCGACGCACGGGTGGTCCAACACGGACGCTCGAACGTCGAGCCTGAGCACGGGTCGCTGTCGACCTTGCATCACATCGTCGACGGCGCCTTTGTCAGCGTGGCCGATCCGCCGCAGGCAAGGCTGCTGTCGCCTCGAGGCCGGCTGCAGCGGCCAGCACAGGCGTGCGCAGCCGTGAGTCGAATTCAGCCAGCACCACCACCTGCAGCACGGCCTTGCCGCTCGCCTCGTCCCAGGCGATCGCCAGGCCGCGGTCAGGATAGAGCCAATGTCGAGTGCTGCCCTTGCCCGGCACGACCTCGGCCGGATATCCAAAGCGTGCCTGCAGCGTGGCCGCGTCCATGCGACTGGCCGGCAGGAAGGTCAAGCCCACCACACCGCTGCGCAGCGCCTCGACATGATCGTCCGCGAGCAGATGCCAGCGCTGGGCCTGGGCAGAGAGGGTTTCGCGTCTGGGTGATCGGTCCTGCCAGCGCGTGACGGCCGCGCTCTGCGCATCGGTGGCCAGCACCAGCTTGCCCGTAACGCCAGCGCCGGCCCAGCGGTCGGTAAAGGCCTCCAGTGCAGCACCCTGCCCGCGCGACGCGATCACCGCCACTTGGAGATCATCGCCCCAGCGATGCACCGCATCGGCCAGCGTGGAGCCCGGCAAGCGCAGCCCGAAGGCACGCAGTTCGCCTTCTGGGCTGCGCTCGATTTGCCAGGGCGCCGCCAGTTCGTTGCGCAGGGCCGCCACCGGCCGCTCGGGATCCAGCATCTGGCGGACGACGGGTACGAAGGCAGCCGCCAGCACCGCCACGCCGGCGAGCAGGGCCCAGAGCAAGGGACTGCGGGTTGTCATCGGCGCCGATGATGCCAGCCTGGGGTCGGTATGCTCGGGCATCATGAACCCTTCACTGTCAATCGTCACCGGGGCCTCGCGCGGGTTGGGTCGTGCGGTGGCCGAGCAGTTGCTCGCCCGCGGCCACCAGGTCGTGTCGATTTCGCGCCAGGCGCCCATCAACCTGGGCTCGCCGATGTTGCAGCACTGGTCGGCCGACCTCGCCGACGCCCGCGAGGTGGCCGCGCGACTCCAAGCCTGGCTGGGTGAGCGCGGACCCGAGACCTTCGATGAGATCAATCTCATCAACAACGCGGGTGTCATCTCGCAGTTGGCGCCACTCGGCGACATCGCGGCGGCGGATCTGGCCAACGCGGTGCGCGTGGGGCTGGAATCCCCGCTGCTGTTGACCGCTGCCTTCCTGCGCGCCACGCGCGGCTGGCCGCTGCCGCGCAAGGTGATGCTGGTGTCGTCCGGCCTGGGTCGGCGCGCCATGGCCGGCAGCGCTTCGTATTGCGCCGCCAAGGCCGGTCTGGACCATCTGGCGCGCGCGGTGGCTCTGGAGGAAGCGGCCCGGCCCGGCGGGGCCCGCATCGTGTCGTTGGCGCCGGGAGTGATCGACACTGACATGCAGGTTCAATTGCGCAGCGCCGATGCGGCGAGTTTTCCTGAACGTGAACGTTTCGTCGGCCTGCAGTCGGGGGGACATCTCGACAGCCCGACCCAGGCCGCGATCAAGCTGCTGGCCTACCTCGATCGCGCCGACTTCGGTATCAATCCGGTTGCCGACGTGCAAGACGCGTGAAGGATCGAACATGAGTGAGCCCCTGGTTCTGGTGGACTGCAATACGCCCGGCCTGGCCGTGCTGACCCTCAACCGGCCGCAGGCGATGAACGCGCTGTCGGCGGAACTGCTGGCGGAATTGGCGCGCTGCATCACCGCCCAGACCGCCGACACCAGCGTTCGCGTGCTGGTGCTCACCGGTGCCGGTCGTGCCTTCTGTGCCGGGCTGGATCTCAAGGAGATCGGTGCCGACGCAGCGCGCTCGGCCGCGCTGAACTCGGCGTGGCTGACAACGACCCGGTCGCAGCGCTCGAGCGTTTTGCCGGCCCTGTGATCGGAGCCATCAACGGCCCGGCGGTGACCGGTGGCTTCGAGCTCGCCCTGGCCTGCGACGTGCTGCTGGCCAGCCCGGCAGCCCGCTTTGCCGACACCCATGCCCGCGTCGGCATCGCGCCCGGCTGGGGCCTTTCGCAGAGGCTCAGCCGCGCGATCGGGCCGTACCGGGCGCGCGAGGTCTCGTTCACCGGCAACTGGGTCAGTGCCGAGCAGGCTGCAGCCTGGGGCTTCGTCAACCGCGTGGTCGCGGCCGACCAGTTGTTGACCGCGGCCCGCGCGCTGGCGACCGACATGCTGAGCACGGTGCCTGACATGCTGCGTCACTACAAGGCAGTTATCCGCGACGGTTACGGCGTGGCTTTCGGCGAGGCCATGCAACTCGAACGCCAGCGCAGCCGCGACTTCAATGCAGGCGTCGACGCCGACGCCGTGGAGTCCCGTCGAGAGGCCGTGCGATCACGCAATCGCGGCGCGTGAACAGCAGGCCCGCCAGGGCCAGTGGTGAGCAGCCTGCCCGCCAGAGCTCGGTCAGCTGCCGAGCATGACACCGATGCCGCGCGCAGTGCGCAACAAGGAGTGATCGGGCGGCACCGTGCGCGTGCGACCGGCCACCTCGCTTATCGCCACGCTGCCGATGCTGTCGCCCTGCAGCGTGGCCATGCGGCCGTAGTGCCCCTGGCGCAGCAACTCGGCGGCGTGGTATCCGAACCGTGTCGCCAGCACGCGGTCGAAAGGCGTGGGCGAGCCGCCGCGCTGTACATGCCCCAGCAGCGTGGTACGCACTTCACTGTCCAGCCGGGGAGACAACAGGTGCTGCAAATGGCTGCCCACGCCACCCAGGCGCAACGGGTCAGGGCTGTCGGCGATGCGTTCACGCACCGTGAGCTCGCCGTCCTGCAGGCGCGCGCCCTCGGCGATGCAGATCAGCGTGTAGCCCTCGTCCTGCTCGCGCCGGCGGCAGCAGGCGGCCACGGCATCGACGTCGACCGGCAACTCGGGCAGCAGAATCACGTCGGCACCGCCAGCCACGCCGCCTTCGAGCGCAATCCAGCCGGCATAGCGGCCCATGGTCTCGGCAATCATCACCCGTCCATGGCTGCGCGCAGTGGTCTCCAGGCGGTCGAGCGCATCGGCCACCACTGCCACCGCGCTGTCGAAACCGAAGCTGCGGTCGGTGTGGCAGAGGTCGTTGTCGATCGTTTTGGGTACGCCCACCATGGGCAGACCCAACGTCGAAAAGCGGTTCGCGATCGCCATCGTGCCGTCACCACCGATGGCCACAAGGGCGTCGAGCCCGAGTTCGCGTACGAAATCCATGGCCTGGCCCGAGCAGTCGGCACCCTGCGCACCGAAGTAGTGGAACGGGTCGCAGCGGTTGTGCGTGCCCAGCACGGTGCCGCCCTGTGCCAGCAGGCCTTCAACCGCATGCGCATCGAGGTGCCGCACCTGACGCGTCAGCAGGCCCAGAAAGCCGCGTTCGATGCCGGTCACGCGGGCCCGGCATTCATTGACCAGGGCCAGCGTCACCGCGCGAATGACGGCGTTCAGGCCCGGGCAGTCGCCGCCGCCGGTGAGGATTCCTACATGCATACGCCGATCATCCAAGCCAAGCTGCCAAGTCGGATTTGAGCTTGCTCAGATCCTCGCTGCGGGTGTACATCATATGGCCGGCATCGTAGTAGTGGTGCGTGATGCGCGCGGCCACGTCGTCGGGCACATCGAGGTGCGCCAGCGACCAATCGGTGGCGCTGTACGGCGTGCCCAGGTCGTAGCGGCCGCTCGCAACCAGCACGCGCAGGTGCGGGTTGCGACGCAGCGCCCGTGCCAGGTCGGGCGTGGTGCTGAGGTAGCCGTTGCCGTTGGCGTCACCGCGGTTCCAGTTCCAGGCCTTGTGGGCAGCGAGGTTCAGTAACTCGAAGCGTTGTTCCAGGACAACCCCCAGGGTCTGGCCGAAGTAGGCCAGGGCCGCTGCGCTGTAGGCCGGGGCGATGGCCTCGATGCCGGGATCGAACTCACAGGCGCGGCCACGCGTGGCGCCCATCGGCCCGGTCGCACGTGCATCAAGCCGGCCGACGATGCGGCCCTTGTCGCGCATCGCCTCGGTGAAGTATGTCTGGTCGCTGATGCGCAGGTTGTTGTCGTCCACCACCGCCTGCGGCAAACCTGTCAACTCGGCGATCCGTCTGGCCACGCGCGTACGCCGCTTGGCGTCGAGCCGATTGCCGGCGTGCAAGGCGGCCAGGTACTCCTCGACCACGAAGGCCTCGGCCGCGACACGCGCCGCCGCAGGCGACTCGGCCAGCGGGCCCTTGAGCAGGCCGTGGTACTGCGACACCGTGGCATAGGCCGGCAGGAAGAGCGCGAACGGCAGCTCGTTGGCGGCCGTAAAGTCGAGTGTCTGCAGGTCCATCGCGCAGCTGATCAGCACCAGGCCACTCAAGGCGACGCCGGCACTCTGCAGCGTGTCGGCCAGGGCGGCGCCCCGGGTGCTGCCGTAGCTTTCACCGGCCAGATAGACCGCAGAGCCCCAGCGCTGGTGGCGCGTCAGCCACACGCGCACGACCTCGGTCAGTGCTTGGACGTCACCGTCCACGCTGAGCATGCGCTTGCGCGCAGCCTCACTCGCGCTGACCGACCAGCCCGTGTGCGGTGGGTCGATGAAGACGAGGTCGAAGTGGTCGAACCAGGTCAGCGGATTGTCGACCGCCTTGTAGGGCGACCTGGCGGTCGAGCTGTCGTCAGGCACGACCACGCGCTTGGGCCCGAGCGCGCCCAGGTGCAGCCAGACCGAGGCCGATCCCGGCCCGCCATTGAAGGCGAAGCACACCGGGCGGTCAGCCGTACGGTTACCCTGGCGCTTGTAGCTGGTGACGAGCACCGCGGCCTGTGGCTCGGCCAGTACGCCGTCGAAGCCCTGCGCCATCACGGGCAGGAACTCGACCCGGGCCTCATAGCGCAAGGGCCCGGGCCGACCTTCCGGGTGCACCGTGCCTTCGCTGGTGACGGGCGCGCGAGCCAGCAACTTGTCGACCGCTTGCCTGAGCTTCTTGTCGGCGTCGGGTTCGCTGCCGGCAACAGCTGCCTTGTCGGTTTCCTCTGCCATGCCTGCTCCCGCTCGCTTGTTTCGTGGATGGGGCATGCGGCCGGTGCCCGGTCAGGACTGCAGCAGCGCCGCGTACGTCGCCAGGTCGACGTTGCCACCGCTGAGGATCACGCCGACACGCTGGCCGCGCAGGTCGATCGCGCCTTCGAGCAAGGCGGCGGCGGCCAGGCAGCCGGTGGGCTCGACGAGCATCTTCAATCGCTCGGCAAAGAAACGCATGGTCGCCACCAGTTGCGCGTCGTTCACCGTGAGGATGCCATTGACGAGTTGGCGGATCACCGGAAAGGTGAGTGCGCCGCACTGCTGCGTCTGCGCACCGTCGGCGATGGTCTTGGGCGTGTCGATGCGCACGATCTCGCCGCAGGCCAGGCTTTGCTGCACGTCGTTGCCGGCTTCGGGCTCGACGCCCCAGACCTTTACTGCCGGAGAGCGGCCATGCGCTGCAACTGCACTGCCCGCGATCAGGCCCCCTCCGCCTACGCAGACCAGCAGCGCATCGAGCGGCCCCACGTCCTCGATCAGCTCCAGCGCAGCGGTGCCCTGCCCGGCCATCACGTCGGCGTGGTCGTAGGGCGGGATCAGCGTCATGCCGCGCTCGCTGGCGATGCGCCGGCCGATCGCCTCGCGGTCTTCGCGAAAGCGGTCGTACAGCACCACTTCGCTGCCGGTCATGCCTTGCAGGTAGCCGCGCGTGGCGGCGAGCTTGGACGCCGGCGCGTCGTGCGGCATCACGATGACCGATGGCATGTGCAGCAGTCGTGCCGACAGCGCGATCGCCTGCGCATGATTGCCCGACGAGAAGGCGATCACGCCGGTCTTGCGTTGTTCGGACGTGAAGCGCGCCAACGCGTTGTACCCGCCACGGAACTTGAATGCCCCCATGCGCTGGAAGTTCTCGCACTTGAAGTACACACTGGCACCCGTGCGTTCGTCGACGGTGCGTGAACTGCGCGCCGGTGTGCGGTGGGCGACCCCGCGCAGACGGCCGGCAGCGGCGGCGACGTCGGCAAAACCGATGGCAAGTGCTTGGTTCATGCGTCGAGGATAGCTTGCTGGCCCTGCAAAGCGCCGCGCTCCGGGCCGCGGTGTCGCCGCCGGCTGCGCTTTGCTGTGCCTGCGTGAGCGCAGATCCCAGGGCCGGCGTGAATTCCGGTTCTCGAGACCCGGCCGCAAAGCATCGACGATTGGAGCAAGCACTCTGAAAACCTGTCAGCTAGGCGCCAAGGTTGGCCGTTAAGGTCCATGGGATACCTCCACACAGGCCACCGATGAACTTCAACGCCCCCGGCGAACGCCAGACTCTGGAGTTGTTGGACATCATCGATTTCAAATGGCTGCTGGCCAGGGAAGGCCTGTACGTCCATGTCGAACGCCTGCAGAACGACCCCGCCTATGCGCTCGACTGCCTGACCAAGGCTGCCGGGTCGCCGCGCGATGCAGTGCGTGCGGCCGCCGCTCGATTGCGCGCCCGGCTGGGCATTGCCGCGGCCTGACGTGCGATTGTCGAGGGCGACTCAGCCTGCGACCTGAGCCCAGGCCTTGTCGAGCCGCTTGGCGCTGACCGGCTGCGGCGTGCGCAGTTCCTGGGCGAACAGGCTCACGCGAAGCTCTTCGAGCAGCCAGCGGTACTCGTCGAGCCGAGCGTGCTGCGCGCCCTTGAGCTCGGCCACGCGACGCAGCCAACGCTGCTCCAGCGGCCGCAGCTCGGCCAGGCGCGCGGCGTCACGCGCCGGGTCGCCGCGTTGCTTGTCCAGCCGCAACACAATGGCCTTGAGGTAACGCGGCAGATGCTGCAGGGCCGCCCAATCGGTGGTCGCGACGAAACGCTTGGGGCACAGGCGCTGCAGTTGTGCCGTGATGTCGTCGGCCACTTCACGCGGCGGCTTCGCATCCTTGAGCTTGCGCTGCGCCGCCGCCAGCTCGATCAACACGCTGCCGGCCTGGCGCGCGACCTCGGCCGCGATCAGGTTCAGCCGTGTGCGACCGGCCTCGACGCGAGCCCTGAAGGTCAGCTCATCGGTCGGCAGCGGCTCGGCCAGAAAGGCACGGTCGAGACCGACCTCGATGATCTGGTCGCGCAGATCCTCCAGCGTGCCCAGGCTGAGATAGGCAGAGGCCATCTTCTGCAGATCGGGGATGTTCTTTTCGAGGTACTTCAGTGGTTCACGCAACTGCAGCGCGACCAGTCGCCGCAGCCCGGCGCGATGCACCACGGCCGCCGCCTGAGGTTCATCGAACACCTCGACCTCGACATGGCTGCCGCGGTCGATCAGCGCCGGAAAGCCGATCAGCGACTGTCCGCCGCGCTGCAGTTCGAGCAGCTCGGGCAGTTCGCCGAAACTCCACTCGGTGTGGCGCTGCGGCGCGGCCGGCTGCAAGGGAGCACGGACCTGCGCCTGCACGCAGCGCGTCGGCGGGTCGGTTTCGGTCGCAGGTGCGGCCGCTGCGGGCAAGGTCTTGCCGATCTTCAGCGACGCCAGCGCCTGGAAGGCGCTGCGCGCCTGATGCCCAAGCTCGGCCTTCAGACTGGCCAGATCGCGCCCGGCGCCCAGCTGCCGCCCATGCTCATCGACGACGCGGAAGTTCATGAACAGGTGCGGGCTGACCTGGTCGAGCTTGAAGTCGTTGCGCTGCACCGGCAGCTGGGTCTTGTCGCGCACCGCCGCGAGCAGCACGTCGACCAGGCTGCCGTCACCGAAGGCATGTTGCTCGACGAAGCCTGCCGCAAACTCGGGCAGCGGCAGCAGGCGCGAGCGTGGCCGCTGGTGCAGGCTCTTCAGCAGCGCCAGCACCTTGTCCTTCAGCATGCCGGGCACCAGCCAGTCGCACTGCTCGTCGTTGACCTGGTTGAGCGCATAGATCGGCAGCGTGACCGTCAGCCCGTCCTTCGGGTCACCGGGCTCGTGCAGGTAGGTCGCGGCGCAGTCGATGCCGCCCAGCCGCACCGTGCGCGGAAACGACGCGGTCGTGATACCTGCGGCCTCGTGCCGCATCAGCTCGTCGCGCGCCAGCTGCAGCAGGTGCGGCTGGCGCTTGACCTCGTTGCGAAACCACTTCTCCAGGCTGGCGCTCGAGCACACGTCGGCCGGCAACTGCTGGTCGTAGAAGGCGTGGATCAGCTCGTCGTCGACCAGCACGTCCTGCCGCCGCGCCTTGTGTTCCAGCTCCTGCACCTGGCGAATCAGCTTCTGGTTGTGCGCCAGGAAGGGCAGCCGGGTCTCGATCTCGCCTTCGACCAGCGCCTGGCGGATGAAGATCTCGCGCGCGGCCCGAGGGTCGATCTGGCCGAAGTTCACTCGTTTGTTGTTGTAGATGACGATGCCATAGAGTGTCGCCCGCTCGAGGGCCACCACCTCGCCGACCTTCTTCTCCCAGTGCGGCTCGAGCAGTTGCTTCTTCAGCAGGTGGCCGGCCATCTCGGGGATCCACTGCGGCTCGATGGCGGCCAGGCCCATGCCGAACGGACGAGAGGTGTCGACCAGCTCAGCTGCCACCAGCCAACGCCCAGGCTTCTTGCTCAGGTGGGCGCCCGGGTGACGCCAGAACTTGATGCCGCGCGCGCCCAGGTACCAGTCGTCGTCGTCGCTCTTGCAGCCGATGTTGCCCAGCAGACCGGCCAGCATCGCCAGGTGGATCTGTTCGTAGGTGGCCGGCGAGCCGTTCAGGCGCCAGCCCTGCTCGGCCACCACGGTGTGCAGTTGCGAATGGATGTCGCGCCATTCGCGCACACGGCGCGGGCTGACGAAGCGCTCGCGCAGGCGCTGCTCCTGCTGGCGATTGGACAGCTTGTGCGTCGGACCGTCGGCATGCCCGCGCCCCTGCTCGATCCACCGCCACAGCTCGAGGGTGCCGACGAACTCCGACTTCTCGTTGTCGAAGGGTCGCTGCTTCTCATCGGCCGCCTGCGCCTGTTCCAGCGGCCGATCACGCACGTCCTGGCCCGACAGCGCTGACGCGATGACCAGGATCTCGGTCAGCGCCTGACGCTTGACGGCCTCCAGGATCATGCGGCCCACGCGAGGGTCCAGCGGCAGCTTGCTGAGCTGGCGACCAATCTCGGTCAACTCGTTGTCATCGTCCACCGCACCCAGCTCTGACAGCAGCGCATAACCGTCGGCGATGGCCTTGCGCGGCGGCTCCTCCAGGAACGGGAAGTCCTCGATCTGCCCCAGCTGCAGCGCCTTCATGCGCAGAATCACGCCGGCCAGTGACGAGCGCAGGATCTCGGGGTCGGTGAAGCGTGGGCGCTCGCTGAAGGCCTTCTCGTCGTACAGCCGGATGCAGATGCCGTTGGCCACGCGTCCGCAGCGTCCGGCGCGCTGATCGGCCGCGGCCTGGCTGATCGGTTCGACCTGCAGCTGCTCGACCTTGTTGCGCCAGCTGTAACGCTTGACGCGCGCCAGTCCGGCGTCGATCACGTAGCGGATGCCGGGCACCGTCAGCGAGGTCTCGGCCACGTTGGTGGCGAGCACGATGCGGCGGCCGTTGCCGGCCTCGAACACGCGCTCCTGCTCGGCCTGCGACAGGCGGGCGAACAGCGGCAGGATCTCGGGCTGCGGGCCGCCACGGTGCTGCGCCGCCAGGTGCTTGCGCAAGTGGTCGGTGCTGTCGCGGATCTCGCGCTCGCCAGGCAGGAAGACGAGGATGTCGCCCGGCCCTTCGCGCCACAACTCATCCACGCCGTCCGCGATCGCGTCCTCGAGCTCGACATGGCGCTGCTCTTCCCACGGTCGCCAACGCAGCTCGACCGGGAACAGCCGGCCCGAAACCATGATCACCGGCGCCGGAGCCCGTGGATCGGCAAAATGCCGCGCAAAGCGGTCGGCGTCGATCGTGGCCGAGGTGACGATGATCTTCAGGTCAGGCCGGCGCGGCAGGATCCGGCGCAGGTAGCCGAGCAGGAAATCGATGTTCAGGCTGCGTTCGTGCGCCTCGTCGATGATCAGCGTGTCATAGGCCTGCAGCCAGGGGTCAGACTGCGTCTCGGCCAGCAGGATGCCGTCGGTCATCAGCTTGACCGAGGCGCCGGGCTGGAAGCGGTCCTGGAAACGGACCTTGTAGCCCACCACCTCGCCCAGCGGCGAATCCAATTCCTCGGCGATCCGCTTGGCCACGCTGGTGGCCGCGATGCGCCGCGGCTGCGTGTGGCCGATCAGGCCCTGGCCGCCGGCCCCCAGACCGCGGCCCAGCTCGAGCACGACCTTGGGCAACTGGGTAGTCTTGCCTGAGCCGGTCTCGCCGCAGACGATGACGACCTGGTGGTCGCGGATGGCACGCGAGATCTCCTCGCGCCGCGCTGAGACCGGCAGCGATTCTGGATACTGGATGCGAGGGACGGGGTTGGCCGCTGCTGCGGCGCGCTGCTTCACGGGGCGCGGATTATCTCCGCGCGGCCCGTATCAGGCGGCGGGGTAGGTGATGACGTTGATCACGGCACCCTGCGGATCCTGCAGCACCGCGAAGCGACCCACGCCGGGAATGTCGATCGGCCCGGCGCAAACCTTGCCTCCCAGCGCGGTGCATTGCGCGACCGTCGCATCGACGTTGTCCACCGTCACGTAACAACCCCAGGCCGGAGGCATCGGCCCCGCGTCTTTCGGGGTCGCCATGATGCCGCCGACCGAGGTATCGCCGGCCTTGACCACGTGGTACGGGCCGGTGCCCATATCCATGGTCTCGTTCTTCCAGCCGAACAGTTTGCCGTAGAACTCGACGGCAGCCTTCGGGTCCGTGGTCATCAGCTCGCTCCAACTGAATGCACCCTGGGTCTTGGTCGCGTCCATCAGCACTCCTTGTAGCCGCGGATGAGTCGACGATGCTGCTACCGTGACATCCCGCTGTCAACGGTGACAGCAGCCTGCGGGTCAAGTCCCCTGCGGCACAATCGGCCGCGCCATGAGTCTTGTCTTCCCGCACACCTTCGTCCCCTGGTTCCGCGCCGTTGCGCCCTATATCCATGCCTATAGAGGCAAGACCTTCGTGGTGGCGCTGGCCGGCGAGGCGATTGCCGCCGGCAAGCTCAATGCCTTCGTGCAGGACTTGGCCATCCTGCATGCGATAGGCATCAAGCTGGTGCTGGTGCATGGCTTTCGGCCGCAAGTCAACGAGCAACTGGCCGCCAAGGGCCATGTCTCGCGCTTTGCGCGCGGCATCCGCATCACCGACGCGGTGGCGCTGGATTGCGCACAAGAGGCCGCTGGCCAGTTGCGCTTCGAGATCGAGGCTGCGTTCTCGCAGGGCTTGCCCAATACGCCGATGGCCAACGCCACCGTGCGGGTGGTGTCGGGCAACTTCCTCACCGCACGACCGGTGGGCATCGTCGACGGGGTGGACTTCCTGCTCAGCGGTCTGGTCCGCCGGGTCGACGGCGGCGCGATCCGACGCGCCATCGACATCGGCGCGCTGGTACTGCTCAGTCCGTTCGGCTTTTCGCCCACCGGCGAGGCCTTCAACCTGACGATGGAAGACGTGGCCACTTCAGCCGCCGTTGCATTGCAGGCCGACAAGCTGGTGTTCGTGACCGAGATTGCCGGCATCCACGAGCAACAAGACGACGCCGACAGCGCGATCGACACCGAGCTGGCGCTGGCTGACGCCAGGCGTCTGCTGGCGGCAATGCCGGCCCCGCAGTTGCCCAGCGATCCAGCGTTCTATCTGCAGCACTGCGTCAAGGCCTGCGAGGCCGGCGTCGTGCGCTCGCACATCCTGCCCTTTGCCGCCGACGGCGCGCTGCTGATGGAAGTCTTCAC
>JANOJJ010000652.1:0-8317 GCA_031408155.1 Rubrivivax sp. | reverse complement strand
GCCATCGGGGCCGTCAGGCCCAGGCCCACCATCTGGCGGATGAAGCTGCGGCGCGGCAGGGAGCCGACCCGCACTTGCTCGATCAGGGCGCGGATGTCTTCTTCTTGCATCGGATTCTCCTGGTTCGGATCGGCTCCACGCGGACCGGGACCCGTGCCGCGCTGCCATTGCCGCATCGAAGCGGGATCTGGTGGGCCGATGCTACGTCGTCGCACCGCAACGCCAATCGGGTTCGCCCCGGGGCCGGCCGGCCGGCGCTGGCGGCAGGCGCGGCACCCGGCGGCCAGCGGCGTCTGTCTGCCTTTGGTGCGCTGCGTCGAAAGGGGCGCCGATGGTGGCGCCTGCTGCCATACTCGCCGCGTTGGCTGCACTGCTGAGGGACCTGAATCCTCGTGCCCGCCTCGCGCGCGACCCGCCTGCCGCATGTCCCCACCACCGCTCGAGATCCTGCCGCCCGACATCAACTGCTATCGCCGGGGAAACCACGCGGTCGACTACGTGCACGTGCTCGATTCAGGACGGCCTGGACCGCAGGTGCTGGTGCAGGCCCTGACGCACGGCAACGAGATCTGCGGCGCGTGGGCACTGAAGTGGCTGTTGGAGCAAGGCTTCGCCCCGCTGGCGGGACAATTGACCCTGGTGTTCGCCAACATCGAGGCCTTCGACAGCTTCGACCCCGAGGCGCCGCACCGCTCGCGCTACGTCGATGAGGACCTCAACCGCGTCTGGAGCGACGCTGAACTATGCGGGCCACGCGACTCGGTCGAATTGCGCCGGGCGCGCGAACTGCAGCCCTTCGTCGACGCGGCCGACGTGTTGCTCGACATCCACTCGATGCACACGCCCTGCCGGCCGCTCATGGTCTGCGGCACGGTCGACAAGAACGCCGCCTATGCTCGCCGGCTGGGTGTGCCCGCTGACTTGTTGATCGACACCGGGCACCCCGCAGGGCTGCGCATGATCGAGCGCGGTGCCTTCGCTGACCCGACCTCAGCCAAGACCGCGTTGTTGATCGAATGTGGTCAGCACTGGACACGCAGCGCCGAGCAGGTGGCGATCGACACCCTGGTGCGATTCCTGGCACTGACCGGCCAGGCCGACGCCGGATGGGCGCAGCGCCATGTCCGGATGCAAGCGCCGCGCGGCCAGCGCCTGGTGCGTGTGACCGAAGCGCTGGTGGCGCTGAGCGAGAACTTTCGTTTCCTGCTGCCGGTCGAAGGCCTTGGCGTGGTGGCCAGGGCAGGCACACCGATCGCGCAGGACGGCGACCAGGTCTGGTGTGCGCCCTACGACGACACCGTGCTGGTGATGCCGTCGCTCGAGCATGTGCGCCCGGGCAACACGCAGGTGCGCCTGGGGCGGTTCGAAGACTGAGCCCGCGCGCAGGGCCCGGAAGGGGCCTGCGGCTGGCGAAGGCCCGGGCGCGATACAAGCGACCGGGCTGAATCAGTGCCTAGAACGCGCCGAAGGCGCTGCCCGACGGGCCGAAGGCGGTGGCGGGCGCGAGGTCGGGAAACAGGCTGTCCAGGCTGCGGCGCAGACGCAAGCGGGCGATGCGACGCTCGGGCTCGCTGCCGCTCAAGGCGTCGAACAAGGGGCCGCGCAGCAGCCAGAGGTCGACCGGCTCCTCGGCGTGACGCACCTGCTGGCACAACCAATCGGCATCGCGGCCGCCGAGTGTCTTGACCGCGTCGAGGAAGCCGAGCTTGAGATCGATGAAGACCCGGCGTGCCGCCAGGCGTGCCATGCGGTCGCCTGGCAGGCCGGCGCCAGGCAGCGCGGCCGAAGGCAGGAAGTGGCGCGGCGATGGGTGCAGCATGGTCAATGGGTGTTCAGCCCGGGCGTGCCCGGCCGCGCTGCGCGGGTGGGGAAATGGCGATTCAGGCGTTCGATCCGTTGCTCGGCTCGGACTTGACTGTGCGCACGGCCGACCGTGGTGTAGACGTCGGCCCGCAGATGCCAGAGTTCACGCAGCGAGCGTGAACCGCCGATCGACGCCCGCAGCGAGTCGACCGAAGACGTCGTCACGTCGTCCAGGCAGGCCAGGAAGTCGCGCTTCACGGCGGGCAGGCGGTTGATCGGTGGTGCCGCCTCCTGCGGCGCGGGCGCCAGCAGCCAGAACATCAATCGCTGTCCCCATGACGCTGGAGCGTGACGCAGTGAGGGTGGCTTCACCTCGACCCGGAACGCGCTCGGCGTGCTCAAGGTCGAGTGGGGGCGCCACAGCGGAATCAAGCGCAGGGATCTCATGGGTGCTGTATCGGACGGCATGGCGGGAAGCTGAGGCGATCTTCGCCCCGGGCCGGACTGACGAAAGCAGTGAACAGGCACCGTTAGCGACAGCTGTTCCCGGCGCGGGAACCAAGCCGCAATCGCGGCTGCCTGGCACCGGGCGGGCCAACGAGTCGCCCGCAACGGGCACCGGCCGTGCGCGTCGAGTTACCGTCAGAGCGAGCCGTACACGGCCTTGCGCTCGGCGGTGTAGGCCCACCAGGGCCGTGCCGCGGCGCCGCGCATGAAGTCGGTGGCCGCCATGAAGGTGTCGAGCACGCAAGGGTCCTGCCGCTTGCCACTGATGGCGCACAGCGACTGGTACAACACGAAGGCGTCGCGCCCGGCCAGTTCGCGCGGGTGCTGTATGCCCAGCAGCCGCAAGTCGGCGGCCAGCGAGGGGCCGATGTTGGGCAGTTGCTCCAGCGCCTTGCAGTCGGCGGCGTGACGGGCCTTGCGCGGCTGCAGGCGGCGCAGGGCAGTCTGCGCCCGCGCGCCACGGGCGGCACGCGCGGCAGCTGGGACGTCGGCGCTGTTCATCGCCGCGCCTACGTCAGCATGGTGTTGCGGATCAGGCCGACTGCAATGCCTTCGAGCTCGAAACCGGCCTCGTCGAACGGCACGACGATGGTCTGGTAATCGGGGTTCTCGGGGATCAACTCGATCGCCTTGCTGGTGCGGCGCAGGCGTTTGACGGTCACGTCGTCCCCGATCCGGGCGACCACGATCTGGCCGTTCCTGGCTTCCTTCGCCTTTTGCACGGCCAGCAGGTCGCCATCGAGGATGCCGGCGTCGCGCATGCTCATGCCACGCACCTTCAGCAGGTAGTCGGGCCGGCGCGGGAACATGCTCGCCTCGAGCAGGTAGGTCTGGTCGATGTGCTCCTGCGCCAGGATCGGGCTGCCCGCGGCGACCCGACCGACCAGCGGCAGTGTCAATTGGGCGAAGCCCGGCAACGGCAGCGTGTACTGCCTGCCCCGTGACTCGTTGAGGGCCCTCAATGTGTCAGACTTCAGACGGATCCCGCGTGAGGTGCCACCCACCAGTTCGATCACGCCCTTGCGGGCCAGCGCCTGCAGGTGTTCTTCGGCCGCGTTGGCAGAGCGAAAGCCAAGTTCGGCGGCGATTTCGGCCCGCGTCGGCGGCGCACCGGTGCGGGCAATGGCGCTTTGCACCAGATCGAGAATCTGTTGCTGGCGGGCGGTGAGCTTGGGGCCTTCGTTCATGGCGGGAACTCCTGGCTGCGGTGGCAATGCCACCAGGGCTTGGGGCTGACTGAGATTTCATACAGCCACTGTATTTTCATCCAGAGTCGAACAAAGTGCAAAGCCTGTCTTCCCGCGTCGTCGTGCTGGGCACCGGCGGCACCATTGCCGGCCGCGCCGCCAGCGCGCATGACAACGTCGGCTACCAGGCCGCCCAGCTGAGCGTGGCAGAGCTGCTGCAAGGCGTGGCCAGGACAGGGTTGGCAATCGAGTCGGAGCAGCTGGCGCAGCTCGACAGCAAGGACATGGACCATGCCACCTGGCAGCAACTGGCGCGGCGCTCGGCGCATCAGCTGGCCCGGCCCGAGGTGCGCGGCGTCGTGATCACCCACGGCACTGACACCCTGGAAGAGACAGCCTGGCTGCTGCACCGCGTGCTGGCGCCGCGCAAGCCGCTGGTGTTGACCGCTGCCATGCGGCCGGCCACGTCGCTGCAGGCCGATGGACCGCAAAACCTGGCTGACGCATTGACGCTGGCTGCCACCGACGGAGCTGCCGGCGTGCTGGTCGTGTTGGCCGGCACCGTGCACGGCGCGGCTGACGTGCGCAAGCTGCACAGTCGCCGGCTCGATGCCTTCAGCTCGGGTGATGCCGGCCCCCGATCGCCAGCCTGGCTGAGAGTGCCCTGTGCCGGTGGCGTGCGTGGCCGCAGGCCGATGCGCTGGGTTTGGATCGGCTCGACAGCGATCCGGCTGGCTGGCCCTGGGTCGAGATCGTGACCAGTCACGCCGGCGCACGGGAGTCGGCCGTCGATGCACTGGCCGCAGCCGGTGTGCAGGGGCTGGTGGTGGCCGGCACCGGCAACGCTTCGGTGCACCAGGCGCTGGCGGCAGCACTCGACCGCGCGCGTTCGATCGGCGTCGCCGTCCGTCTGGTGACACGCTGTGCGGCCGGCCCGGTGATTGCGGGCCCCGGGCAGCGCTGGCCTGCCTACCCCACCTTGAGCCCGGCGCAGGCCCGGGTGGAGTTGCTGCTCGAGCTGCTGGCGCCGACCGCACGCAGAGTAGGCTCAGGAGTGCACGCGCCCGGAGGATGCGAACATTCGTAGCACATTCGCCGGAGTCCATCAGGTTTCGTCCCTGTTAAGCTCACGCTTCATGCCTGACCCACGCGCATCCAATCAGCCTTACCCGCATGGGGCTCTCCCGATCGAGACCCGACTCGGAGAGTTCGAGATCCGGCGCGTGCTGGGTGTCGGCGGCTTCGGCATCGTCTACCTCGCCTTCGACCACCTGCTCGAGCGCGAGGTCGCGCTCAAGGAGTACATGCCCTCGACGCTGGTCGATCGCGCCGAGACCATGCATGTGTCGCTGATCTCGCAGGACAATGCCGACACCTTCGCGCTGGGCCTGCGCAGTTTCGTCAACGAGGCCCGGCTGCTGGCCCGCTTCGACCACCCCTCGCTGCTCAAGGTGCACCGCTTCTGGGAGGCCAACGGCACCGCCTACATGGCCATGGCCCTGTACAGGGGCCGCACCGCGCGCGATGTGCGCCTGGAGATGAAGACGCGGCCCGACGAGGCCTGGATGCGCAAGATCCTGGAGCCGTTGTTGGGTGCCATCGAACGGCTCCATTCCGAGGACGTGTTCCACCGTGACATCGCCCCCGACAACATCCTGATCGAGGCCGATGGCCGCCCCGTGCTGCTCGACTTTGGTGCCGCACGCCGCGTCATCACCGACCGCAGCCAGGCCCTCACCGCCATCCTCAAGCCGTCCTACGCGCCGATCGAGCAATACGCCGATGTGGGGGGCATGAAGCAGGGCGCCTGGACCGACATGTACGCGCTTGGCGCGACCATGCACTTCCTGCTGATGGGCAGGCCGCCGCCGCCGGCGCCAGGGCGGTCGATCCAGGACACCATGCCGCCGCTGGCGCAGCAGGACCTGCCGGGATGCTCGAAGGAGTTCCTCGAGCTGATCGACTGGATGCTGACCCCGTTGCCCAACGAGCGGCCGCAAAGCGTGGCCGTCGTACGCGACGCCTTGGCGGGCACGATCAGCCCACCGCGCAAGGCGCCACCCCCGAAGTACGAACGCACGACGCCGCTGGCTGGTGCAGGCAGCGGCCGGGACGAAGGCGCCACCGTGGTGATGCCGCGTGGGCAGACCTCGTTCCCGATGCGGTCCGACGAAGCGACGGTGATCGTCCCCAGAGCCAACACCGGCTACAACGCACCGACGCGTTCGGCCGCACCGCCGCCGCCATCGGTGGCCGATGAGGACGCCACCGTCGTCACGCCGTATCCGACGGGCTTGCAGTCGCAACGGCCGCCCGCCCCGCCGCCCGCCCCGCCGCGACAGGTGGTGATGCCTCCAATGAACACTGTGGCGCCGAACGCACAGCAGAGTGCCAGCGTACGGTCCCATGCGGGCCGCAAAAACCAGCCAGCAGCGGCACCTGCGACGCCGACCCCAAGTGCGATGTCCACCAGTTGGGTGGTGCCGGTGCTGGCCGGGGTGGTCGTCGCCGTGACCATTGGCGGCGGACTGTGGTGGTTCCTGTCGCGTCCGATGACCTTGCCGGTGATCGCCAACGCGACGCCGCCTGCGTCCCAGGTGGCTACCACACCAGCACCAACCCCGGCGCCTGCAGCGCAGCCTGAGGCGGCACCAGCAACCGCTGTGATGCCGGCACCGGTGCCGGTGGCGATTGAACCCGTGCGCCCGCCGCCGGCGGTTGATCCAGCTGTGCCGGATTCCAAGCCGATGCCTGCGCTGCAGAAGCCGACCACCAGCGGGCCGCCGACGCGTCGCACCGAGCAGCCGACGTCGCGCACCACGACGGCGCTCAGTCCGGCGCCGGTGACGCCAGCGGCACAGCCCGTGCCTGCCCCAGCGCCAACACCAGCGCCCACGCCTGCGCCACCGCCGGTCGTCGTCGACGCAGGAAAGGCTTCAGCTGCCGACGAAGGGCGTCCGAAGGGGCCGAGCGAGCGCTGCGCCAAGGAGTTGCCCCTGGTTCGCCTGATCTGCATCGACCTCGCCTGCAACCGTTCAGAGTTCGCCAGGCACCCCGAGTGCGTCAAGCTGCGCGCCGAACAGGCCAGCAAGCGTAACCTCGAAGGCAATTGATTCGGGTTCTGGCCTCGACCTCGAGGCCTGACTTGGGGAAATGCAGGATGCCCGATCGGAGCCGGGCCCTGAACACTCGGGCCCTCACTCCCGGAGCCAGCCCTTGACGCCAGTCGCGCTGAACCACGACCGCCCGCACCTCGCCATCTGGCCCTCGCGCCTGCCGCTTGCGCTGGCCATTCCACAGACCACGGTCTGGTTCAACCTCGAGGTCACGGCCCGGCGCTTCCCGACCAAGGCGGCCTACCTCTTCATGGGCCGCGCCATGAGCTTTGGCGACCTGCACGACCAGGCCGAGGCACTGGCCGGCTGGCTGCAGGCGCAAGGTGTGAAGAAGGGCGATCGGGTGCTGTTGTACCTGCAGAACTGCCCGCAGTGGGCGGTGGCCTTCTATGCGGTGCAGCGCGCGGATGCGGTGGCGGTACCGGTCAACCCGATGAATCGGGCCGGCGAGTTCGAACACTACATCACCGACCCCGAGGCCAGTGTGGTGATCACCTCGGCCGACCTGGCCGGCATCGTGCACGAGGCCAACGAACGATTACCACTGCAGCAGCGCCTGCGCACGCTGCTGGTCACGCGCTTCACCGATGCCATGCCGAGCCCGGGCGACATCGACGCAGCCGAGATGCCGCTCGGGCCGATCTTCGACTGGCTGTGTGCCGACCCGGCGCTGCCCCCTGGCGCCGTGCGCTGGACCGAGGCTCTGGGCGCCGGAGCGCGCCCTGGCCCGAGCAGCGCCGAGCCGGACGACCTGTGCGTGCTGCCCTACACCTCGGGCACCACCGGGCTGCCCAAGGGTTGCATGCACAGCCACCGTACCCTGATGGCCAACATCGTCGGCGCCGGCCTGTGGGGCCAGTCGGGTGCGGAGACGGTGGCCCTGGGCGTGGTGCCGATGTTCCATATCACCGGGCTGATGTACAACGTGCTGGCGCCGGCCTACAGTGGCTCGACCACGGTGCTGATGGCGCGCTGGGACCGTGAACTGGCCGGCCGCTTGATTTCGCGCCACCGCATCACGCATTGGACCTGCATTCCGACGATGGTCATCGACCTCTTCGGCAGCCCCGACATCAAGCGTTTCGACCTGTCGAGTCTGCGCCGTCTGTCGGGTGGCGGCGCGGCCATGCCGCAGGCGGTGGCCGAACGCCTGCAGGCAGAGTTCGGGCTGGCCTTTGCCGAAGGTTACGGCCTGACCGAGACCGCCGCGCCGACCCACGCCAACCCACCCGAGCGTGTCAAGCTGCAGTGTCTGGGCATTCCCATCTTCGGGGTCGACTCGCGCGTGGTCGATCCGACCACGCTGCAGGAGCTGCCGATCGGCCAGAGCGGCGAGATCGTCAGCAACGGCCCGATGGTCTTCAAGGGCTATTGGCGTCACCCCGAGGCCACACGCGACGCCTTCGTGCAGATCGAAGGCAAAGCCTTCTTCCGTACCGGCGACCTCGGCCGCATGGACGACGAGGGCTACTTCTTCATCACCGACCGCCTCAAGCGCATGATCAACGCCAGCGGTTACAAGGTTTGGCCGAGCGAGGTCGAACTGATGCTGTTCAAGTGCCCGCTGGTGCAAGAGGCTTGCGTGGTGTCTGCGCGCGACGAGTATCGGGGTGAGACGGTCAAGGCTTTCGTCGTGCTGCGCGACAGTGAGCGAGGCCATGCCAGCGAGCAACAGGTGATCGACTGGGCGCGCGAGCACATGGC
>JANOJJ010000650.1:0-4679 GCA_031408155.1 Rubrivivax sp. | reverse complement strand
TGAACAGTTCGCGCAACGGTTCCAGCAGCTTGAGATGCATGTCATCGGGCAGGCCACCGACGTTGTGGTGGGATTTGATGGCATGCGCCTTCTTGGTTTTGGCGCCGGCGGATTCGATCACGTCCGGGTAGATGGTGCCCTGGGCCAGCCACTTGATGCCCTTGAGCCTGTGCGTCGCGCTCGATGGTCAGCGCCAACGGCAGCGCCTGCTCGGGCACCGCTCTCCGTGAGCTCGTCAAGGACATCATCGAGGCTGAGAGCCCCAGCTCCCCGCTGTCCGATGCCGAGATCACGCGCCAGCTGGCGCAGCAGGGGTTGGTGGTGGCGCGGCGCACGGTCACCAAATACCGGCAGCTGCTGAAGATCGAGGCCGTCGAGCGGCGCCGCCGCGCCGCCTGAAGGTCGGCGCCCGACCGGCAGCCGCCTGACACAGGGCACGACCCCAGGCCGCGCGCCCGGCAGCCCGGTTCGTGCCCGAACCTTTGGAGCACACCAGAAGCACCAAGACGGCCGCAGGGCGAGTGCTGACCCCGGCGGCCCGCAGGCGCGGGGTTTGCCCTGCCTTGCGAAGGTTGGCGCACTTTCGCGCCAGCCGAATGCCAGCCAACCACTTGTCCAACGCAAGGAGATCGACCATGACCGACAAAAGCCCCTACCTGACCGGATTGTTCCCCGACCGCGACAGCGCCGAGCGCGCCTACCAGGGCGTCGTCGACCGCGGCTACAAGAGTGACGACATCAACCTCGTGATGTCCGACGAAACCCGCAAGCGCCACTTCGGCAGCGACGCGGGCCGCGCCACCGAACTGGGCACCAAGGCCGCCGAAGGTGCCGGCATCGGCGCCGGCATCGGCGGCACCCTGGGCGCCATCGCCGCGGCCGTGGCCGCGGTGGGCACCAGCATCGCGCTGCCAGGCCTGGGCCTGGTCATCGCGGGGCCGGTGGCGGCAGCGCTGGCAGGTGCCGGCGCGGGCGGTGCCGCCGGCAGCCTGGTGGGCGCGCTGATCGGCTGGAACATCCCCGAAGAGCGCATCAAGGAGTACGAGAGCGGCATCCAGCAAGGCGGCATCCTGATCGGCGTGAAGCCGCGCAGCGACGACGATGCGCAACACCTCGAGAAGCACTGGCGCGACGCCAACGGCGAATCCGTCTACCGCTGAGGCCCGGCCATGAACAGCCGCCACGGCTTCATCGTCTGGGCGCCATCGACAGACGTGTCGCTGCTGGCGGCGTGTTCCGGCCCGGCCGCGGCGCTGCTGCCGCTGATCGACCCCGGCGCGCGCGACCCGGGCGACCCTTGCGCCGAACCGTCCCCCGCGGCCCGGCCGGCGGCGGGCGGGGCACCGCAGTCGCGCTGGAACTGCGGGCGGTAGGTCACGGCCTGGCCGCCACCGCGGGGCCGGAAGTGCAGCTCCGAGCCATCCGCCCCTGCCCGGCACGCCCCCTGCCCTGAAGCAGTGAGGCCAGCCACCGGAGTCCACCATGAACACCACCGTCGCTGCTTGCCACGGCGTTTTCAGGCCACGGCCCGAACCCTGGCCGGGCGGCTTGAACCCCATCCAGGTGTGGGTGCTGTTGGGGGCGCTGGTGCTGCTGGCGGCGATGATGGTGTTCTACGTTCAGCTGCTGTTTGAACAGGTGGCGCGCGGTGAACGCCTGCGTCAAGCGCAGCGCGCGCAGGGGGTGGTCATGACGGCCGCTGCCACGCCCAGCCCGCGGGCCGCCGCGCCGCTTGAGGTGAGCACGGTCAGCCAGCGCTGAGCCCTTGCGACGTGACGCTCGCAGCGACGTTTGCATGAACACTCCTGCAAGCCCCACCCCCGTCCGTTCCGCCACCGACGGCCTGCTCCGCCGCTGGGCCGCAGGGCCAAGGGCGTGCATGGCCGGGCCGTCCGCCCCTGCAAAACTTGCACACTTTTGTACAAACCCAGGCGCCCCGGGCCGTACGCGCCGCAGCGGCGCGCCGGCTCCAGTGAAACCATTGCATGCACGGTTTGAAACACGGTGCGCGGCCACGCCGGAGCAATTTATGCTGAACGTTTTGCCTGCAGCGCCGGCAGGGGGCCCTGCCGAACCGAGCCCGACGGCGCCCGCAGTGTGGCGCGTGCTGGTGGTTGACGACAACGTCGACGCTGCCGACACGCTGGCGATGCTGTTCGACCTCAGCGGCCACGTCACGCGCACGGCCCACGACGGCGTGCAGGCGCTGGTGGTGGCCCAAGAGCTGCAGCCGGACGTGGCACTGCTCGACATCGGCCTGCCGCTGCTGGACGGGCTGGAAGTGGCGCGCCGCCTGCGCCAGCAGCCTGTGGGCCAGCGCATGGTGCTGGTCGCGTTGACCGGCTGGGACGAGGCTGCCGACCGGCTGGCCGCGAAAGCCGCCGGTTTCGACGCCCACTTGGTCAAGCCCTGCGACCACGCCAAGCTGCTGCAGCTGCTGCCGGCGCTGGTAGCGAGCCGCACCGCGGCGGGGCGCCCGCACGGCAGTCCGCCGGGCTGATCCGCGGCACAAAGCCACGGCAGCGGGACCTATCGGCGCCCGTTCGGCAGATCTGGCCGCGTCGTCCGTTGCAGACTGGGGGTCGTCCCACTTCGTCTGCCCGCCATGACGCTGCTGCGCTCCCCCGCCTTTCGCCGCTACAGCCTCGGCATGGCCTGCACTCTGGCCGGCGCCGGCCTGACCGACGCCACCGGTTCATGGTGGCCGCTGGCGCTGGGCGCGTCTGTACTGGTGATGACCACGATGCACTGGGTGCGCCACGTGCACAGGCGCGCGCAGGCGCGCCGCGGCGGCTGAGCCACCGGCCGCGGCCACACGGCGGCGCGGCGTCAACTCGTCCATGCCATGCCATCCTGGCATGGCATGGACCGTAGAAGAAGCCGAGCGCAGCGCAACGGGGTGAGCCGATCGCCTGCTGCACGGGGACGATCGGCCAGCCCTGAAGAGCGCCGCGCAGCGGACGGTGGTCAATGCGCGCGACCGGCTTTCACTGCAGAGTCAGCGCGACGTGCGTGGCGTGCTCACCGCTTGCTGCACGTCGCCCAGCGCTTTCTGCGCCTTGCCGACGATCTGCTGCGTGGCGCCCTTCACCTGCTGGGTCGGGCTGTTCATGGCTTCACCCGCCTTGCGGCGCGCCTTGCCTGCGGCGTCCTTGACGGCACCTTTGACTTGATTGGAATTCATGCGTTGGACTCCTGTTGAGTTGGCGGCCGGCGCACCGTGCGCCTGCCGTGCGACCAAGCTTAGGACAATGTCCCCGCGGACCGGGTCGGGCAAGGGCGCGAAGCGCTGTCAGGAAGGGCCTACAAGGCTTTGTACGTGCCGGTACGGTCCTACCGCGCCCCTGCACGCCCGTTCCCGCCCATGGCCGCGTTCGGGCCCTCTCTCAAGTGTCCGTAGAAAAGCCCGAGTGCAGCGTGACCCGAGCCCAAGGGCAGAGTGCCCGGGTAACCCGAGGGCAGCATGCTGTCCGAGTTCTGCGAGGCCAGTGTGCGCTCCAACCGGAGCATGTCGCTTGTGATGAGGGCGATGCGCTGGCGCTGCCACACGGGCGCGGCGTAAGCGGCGTCAAGTTGCTCGCGCAGCTGCTGGTAAAGGAAGATCAGGTCGTCTTGCATGGCACTGTGCGGTTGCGGGCATCGCGACGGCGGCACCCTGCGCCGAATTAGGCAAGGCGCATGCCCGCTTCAAGGCCCAGCCCGGCTGGCACGCTGACGTCGCTACCGGACGCGCTCAGTCAGGGTACCCCGCGGCGGCGGGAAACACGCGTTCGCCGCTCGGTCGGCACGCCGGCTGGCAGGCACGCCGTGTGCCGGCAGGGGTGCAGCGCCTTGCATCGCGGCGGGTGGACACCAGCCGGCTGCACGGCGTCCACGGCCCGGCGCTTTGCCGGCAGTTGCTCTTTGTTTCATCCCCGCTATCACCTGCGGGTGCTGCCGCCCATCGACCGGCGTGCAGTGTCCGCCGTCGCTGCCCCACCCGCGTATGAAGTCCTCTTCCTTCGTCTCCCCCTTGCCTTTGCCGCTCGAGCACGACCAGCTCTCGCTGGGCGCCCACATCCGCGACTGCCAGGGCGCTCGCGAACTCGGCTTCGCGCTGCGTTGCGTCGCTGAACGCCTGCACCAGGTGCTGTGCCCGCGCTTCTTCACCACCGTGGTCGGCGTCGCGGCGCTGTTGACGCTGCTGACCAGTTGCGGGTGAGGGCGCGCATGGCGCGTCCGCCCGGCCCGTTCGAACCCCTGGCGCGCTGTAGCCATCGGTGATGGCCGGTGACGTCTACAACCAGCCGCGCTGGGCCGGCCGCGGCGGCCGGAGCTGCTACAACGGCACGGCCTCAGGGCGCCGCCGGCGCTGTGTCTGGGTGGACGGACCGGCCCAGCTCGCCCAGCATCGTCAGCAGCAGCGTCTCGTCGACGGGCTTGACGAGGTGGCGGTCGAAGCCGGCGTGCCCGACCTTGCGCCGGGCTTCGGTGTCGCCCCAGCCGGTCATCGCGATCAGCGTCATCGCCTTGCCCTCCGGCGCTTCACGGATGCGCCGGCAGGCGTCGTAGCCACTGAGCTTGGGCAGGCCGATGTCGAGCAGCATCACGTGTGGCCTGAACTCGACGGCGGCCCGCACCGCCTCTTCGCCATCGTAGGCGGTGTGCACCTCGTGGCCGATCAGCGAGAGCAGCGCGGC
>JANOJJ010000643.1:0-1714 GCA_031408155.1 Rubrivivax sp. | reverse complement strand
GGAGTCCTTCAACTCCATCTACATGATGGCCGACTCGGGTGCGTGTGGCTCCGCCGCGCAGATCCGCCAGCTGGCCGGCATGCGCGGCCTGATGGCCAAGCCTGACGGCTCGATCATCGAGACACCGATCACCGCCAACTTCCGCGAAGGCCTGAACGTTCTGCAGTACTTCATCTCCACCCACGGCGCGCGCAAGGGCCTGGCGGACACGGCGCTGAAGACTGCGAACTCGGGCTACCTGACGCGCCGTCTGGTCGACGTGACGCAGGACCTGGTCGTCACCGAGGAAGATTGCGGCACGCATAACGGCATGAACATGCGTGCCCTGATCGAAGGCGGTGAGGTGATCGAGAGCCTGCGCGATCGCATCCTTGGCCGCGTGACGGCGATCGAAGTGCTGCATCCCGAGACACAGGAATTGCTGCTCGGCGGCGGCACCATGCTCGACGAGGATGTGCTCGACGTGCTCGAAGCAGCAGGCGTGGACGAAGTCAAGGTCCGCACGCCGCTGACCTGCGACACGCGCTTCGGCCTGTGCGGCAAGTGCTACGGCCGCGACCTCGGCCGCGGAGGCTTGGTCAATGTCGGCGAGGCGGTGGGCGTGATCGCTGCCCAGTCGATCGGCGAGCCCGGCACGCAGTTGACGATGCGCACCTTCCACATCGGTGGTGCGGCGTCGCGCGCGGCGGTGGCCTCGAGCGTGGACGCCAAGAGCGACGGCATCATCGGCTTCAACGCCACGATGCGCTACGTGACCAACGGCAAGAGCGAACTGGTGGTGATCTCGCGTTCGGGAGAGATCATCATCTCCGACCAGCACGGCCGTGAGCGCGAGCGCCACAAGCTGCCTTACGGGGCCACGCTCAACATCAAGTCCGACCAGCAGATCAAGGCCGGCACCGTGCTGGCCAACTGGGATCCGCTGACCCGACCCATCATCACCGAGTTCGCCGGCAAGGCGCGCTTCGAGAATGTGGAAGAGGGGGTTACCGTCGCCAAGCAGCTCGACGAGGTGACGGGCCTGTCGACGCTGGTCGTCATCGACCCCAAACGTCGCGGCGCCGCCAAGGTGGTGCGCCCGCAGGTCAAGCTGCTCGACAGCGTGGGCCGCGAGGTGAAGATCCCCGGTACCGACCACTCGGTGACCATCGGCTTCCCGGTCGGTGCACTGATCCAGGTGCGCGATGGTCAGGATCTGGCGCCCGGCGAAGTGCTTGCGCGCATCCCGATGGAAGGCCAGAAGACGCGCGACATCACCGGCGGCCTGCCGCGCGTGGCCGAGCTGTTCGAAGCCCGCAGCCCGAAGGACGTGGGCACGCTGGCCGAGATCACCGGCACCGTCAGCTTCGGCAAGGAGACCAAGGGCAAGAACCGCCTGCAGATCACCGACCCCGAAGGCAAGGTGCACGAAGAGCTGGTGGCCAAGGAGAAGAACATCCTGGTGCACGAAGGCCAGGTGGTCAACCGCGGCGAACTGGTGGTCGACGGCAGCGCCGACCCGCAGGACATCCTGCGCCTGCTCGGCATCGAAGAGCTGGCGCGCTACATCGTCGACGAAGTGCAGGACGTCTATCGCCTGCAGGGCGTGAAGATCAACGACAAGCACATCGAGGTGATCGTTCGCCAGATGCTGCGCCGGGTGCAGATCACCAATGCCGGCGACAGCAAGTACATCAATGGCGAACAGGTGGAGCGTTCGGAACTGCTGGGCACC
>JANOJJ010000632.1:0-3342 GCA_031408155.1 Rubrivivax sp. | reverse complement strand
CGCAGGTCGACGATCGACGGTGTCGACATCGAGATTGGCGGGTTCACGATGAACCCGTCATCGGCAAACGGCTGGTAGCGCTGGCAACCGCCGAGGTTGTTGGTCATCGAGGACAGCATGGGCGCGGGCAACGGCGTCGCGCCGTCCGCGACAAGCAGTGGCAGAACCTGCTGGCGCGGCTTTGCCCTGAATGTGACCGTCACGCTTCCGCCGGCCACGGCCGTCCAGCCGCCGGGAAGGTCGGCGTCTACACTGGCGACGAGTTGTACGGTGCCGGTGCAAGCCGCAAGCGGCAGGTCGAAGTGCAGCGCACCGGTTTCGAGCTGCCGGTCGGCAACAGCCGTTGCATCGTAGGGCAGGTTCCACGGGACTCCCGCGTCGATGTTCAAGCCACGCGCGGGGTCCAGAGCGCGCAGGCGGGCGCGGATGCCTGGCACCACGTTCGGGCCCGAGCCGAAGTCGAAGCCGTCGGTCAACCCGGAACTCACGAACACACGCACCGAGGTCCGTCGATTCGCCATCAGCGGGATAGAGTTGTCGGAGCGCTGCATGGCCTGCACGACTTCGATGGCGGTCACCACGATCGGCGCGCGCCGCGATAGCTGCACCGTGAGCATGCGACTCACGCTCCCGCAGCCGTTGCTGGCCACCAGTTGATAGCTCGCGATGGCCGGGGCCGAGCCGAGGAATGGGCCCAGGGCGAGTGAGCCGCTGTCCGGCAGAGGCTGTGGCGGGAGGTTCCAGGGGCCGGTAGTGCCGAGCCGCTGCACGTTGACGCCGGCAGTGTTCCCGCACGACCAGTTCAGCGTGACCGGGGTTCCCGGCTCGACGATCGCGGGCGAGGCATCGAAGAACCAGATCGACGGCAGCCCGCCGCCGAGCAAGCGGTTGACATCGCCGGGTAAGCACGGCGGGCAGGGCGTAATGCCGAATCCTGCCCGGTCCAGTTTGTCGGCCCAGCGCAGCATTACCGGACCGAAGCAACGGGTGATCTCGCCGGAGAGCTGGGTGATGTCCTCCAGCGAAGGGGGATCACCGCTGCTGCGCAGAAAGCCCACGCAGCCGGCACCGACGTTCGACGGCAGTTCGATCGTGACGGCCGTGTCGGTCCAGGCGAGCACGCGTGCCGACACGCAGCCTCCGGTGCGGCTGGGCACCAGCACGGACGTCCCTACCGGTATCGACGCGCCGAACCCCGCGCCGAGGATCTTCAACTGCTGGCCCGGACAGCCGGAATGGGCCGACAAGCCGGTGATGCCGTTCGCGTCGCTGGTCGGCTTGGTGTACTTGCCGAGCGCCAGGGCGGCCTTAGTCACCGAGGTGCCACAGATGCTCTTATGCAGGCCGGCGGGAGGCAGCAGCCATTCGGGGGGGATTCGGGGCGGCTCGAACACCGGCTTGCCGCCGTCGAGCAGCCCGCGCAGATCGAAGCCACGCGGACTGGCGTCGGTGACCTGCAGCAGGGCACCCGCCAGGGATGCGAGGTTCAGCTCGTCAACGGTCGCGAGCGCGGTTGCCACGGCCACGAAAAGCTCACCTGGGTGCAGGCCAAGCGCCGGCGACAGTTCGGGGCCGAAGGCGTCGATGTGCAGCGTCGTGTCACCACCAACAGGCGGCAAGAGCGACAGCAGTGCCTTCGCACCGGCGACGGGGTCGGCCGACCCGCGTGGCACACGCCCCAGAACGGCATCGACGAACGGCAACGCCAGCGCAAGAGGCTCCGCCGGCAGGCGCTCGTCACTCCACCAACCGCGCCCGCCCACATTGAGGCTGAGTGCCATACGCGCCATGGCAAACCCTGAAGAGCCGCAGCCGCAGGGCCTGCACAAGCCACCACATGCGCACATGTCGTCACCTCTCGCTTAGCCCATCCGCAATGTGCGCCCCGGCGGGATGGATTGGCAAACCCCTAGGTTTGTAGCCTCCTGCGCCGTCGTGTGCCGCGAGCGAAGCGTCATCGAGGACGACCGACGAATGCCTCGTCGGTTCCACGGTCAATGACTACCCGCCGTGCGGTCACGGTCGGTGTCCTTGCGCTTCACAAAGCAGAAGAACAAAGCCACGGCAACTAAAGGCCTTAGGCCTCTCTTGAATCTCGAGTTGGAGTTGACTACCTCTCGCGGACGGTTACAGGCTGAGGTTTACTGAGGTATCGAGGGTGGCCGTCGCAGGGTTGTCCACCGGCGGCGTGGCGCATGCCACGCAGGCGCCGACGGTGGTCAACCCGTGTTCGACGCTCAGGTCGTTCGTACTGGCGTGTTGCCTTTCGTAGTTCACCGGTGAGAGATAGTCCAGCGCGCTGTGCCGCCGCCTGGGGTTGTACCAAGCCTCGATCCAGGTGAACAGCGCCAGGCGTGCGTCGGTCTTGGTCTGCCAGCTCTGGCGGTCGATCAACTCGCACTCAAGGCTGGCGAAGAAGCTCTCGGCCATCGCGTTGTCGTAGGCATCGCCCACCGTGCCCATCGAGGGGCGCACACCCATCTTCTTGCAGCGCTCGCCGAAGGCCACGCTGGTGTACTGGCTGCCTTGGTCCGAGTGGTGGATCACGCCATCTGGCCGGCGCTGCTGCAGCGCCATGTCCAGCGCCGCGAGCACGAGCTCGGTGGTCATCGTCTGGCCGATGGCCCAGCCCACCACGCGCCGGCTCCACGCGTCGAGCACCACGGCCAGGTAGATGAAGCCAGCCCAGGTGGGCACGTAGGTCATGTCGGCCACCCACAGTTGGTTCGGACCGTTTGCTTCGAACTTGCGCTGCACGAGGTCGGGTGCCGGCCGCTGCGCCTTGTCGCGCCGCGTCGTGACGGTGAACGCCCGGCGCCGGCTGATGCCGTGGATGGCGTGTTCGCGCATCAGTCGCGCCACGCGCTTGCGGCTGACCGTCATGCCTTGCTCGATCAACTCGGCGCGCACGCGCGGCATGCCGTAGCTACTGCGCGAGTCGGCGTGCACCTGGCGGATGCGTTCGGTGAGCACGGCGTTGGCCATCGCTCTTGCGCTGGGTGCGCGATCGCGCCAGGCGTAGTAGCCGCTGGCCGAGACTTGCAGCACCCGGCACATCGTGCGCACGTTGGCGTCGGCCTGGTTCGCGTTCACGAGTTGGTAGACCCGGTGGACGTCTTGCCGTCCTTGGCGGCGAACCAGGCCGTAGCCTTTGCCAGGATGTCGCGCTCTTGTTCGAGCTGGCGCACGCGGCGTCGCAATCGGCTCAGTTCGTCGCGCTCGACGCTGTTCAGCACCTCCTTGCCGCGCGCGGGCTTGCCGGCATCGGCCGCGGCGCGGGCGATCCAGGCAGTGACGCTCTGCGCGCTGATGGCGAACTCACGCGCCAGCTCGGCCGGCGTG
>JANOJJ010000539.1:0-9427 GCA_031408155.1 Rubrivivax sp. | reverse complement strand
CCAGCTGACCTACGAAACCTACGGCACGCTGAACGCCGATCGCAGCAACGCCGTGCTGGTGTGCCACGCGCTGAACGCCAGCCACCACGTGGCCGGGCTGGATGCCGCCGGTGCCACGGGCTGGTGGGACAACCTGGTCGGCCCGGGCAAGCCGCTCGACACCGAGCGCTTCTTCGTCATCGGCGTCAACAACCCGGGCTCGTGCTTCGGCTCCACCGGGCCGATGCAGCCCAACCCGGCCAGCGGTCGGGCCTGGGGTGCGGACTTCCCCGTGGTGACGGTGGAAGACTGGGTCGACGCGCAGGCGCGGCTGGTGCAGCGGCTGGGGATCACCCAACTGGCCGCGGTGCTGGGCGGCAGTCTGGGCGGCATGCAGGCCCTGGCGTGGACGCTGCGCCACCCCGACTGCGTGCGCCACTGCATCGCGGTGGCCACCGCGCCCAACCTGTCGGCGCAGAACATCGCCTTCAACGAAGTCGCCCGGCGCGCGATCGTCACCGACCCCGACTTCCACGGCGGGCACTTCTACCAGCACGGCGTGCTGCCCAAACGGGGCTTGCGCGTGGCCCGCATGATCGGCCACATCACCTACCTGTCGGACGACGCGATGGAGACCCGGTTCGGGCGCCAGATCAGGACTGTCCAGGTGCCTTCGGCGGTGGGCGAGCGCGCCGCCGAGTTCGCCTACAGCACGCAGGACATCGAGTTCCAGATCGAGAGTTACCTGCGCCACCAGGGTGACAAGTTCAGCGAGTACTTCGACGCCAACACCTACTTGCTGATCACGCGCGCGCTCGACTACTTCGACCCCGCGCGCGAGCATGGCGGCGAGCTCGCGCGTGCCTTTGCGGTGGCGCGCGCGCACAAGTTCCTGCTCGTGAGCTTCAGCACCGACTGGCGCTTCGCGCCGGCACGTTCGCGCGAGATCGTCAAGGCGCTGGTCGACAACCGGATCGACGTCAGTTACGCCGAGATCGAGGCTCCGCACGGGCACGACGCCTTCTTGCTCGACGACGAGCGCTATCACAAGGTGATGCGCGCCTACTTCGACAAAGTGCATCACGATGTCGGATAGGCGCGACCTCGAGATCATCGCCGACTTGGTGCCGCTGGGCGCGCGCGTGCTCGACCTGGGCTGCGGCAGCGGCGAGCTGCTGGCCCATCTGCAGCGGCTCAAGGGCTGCACCGGCTACGGCATCGAGATCGCCGACGCCAACGTGCATGCCTGCGTGCAGCGCGGCGTCAACGTGGTCCAGCTCAACCTCGACGAAGGGCTGGCCCTGTTCGACGACGCCAGCTTCGACGTGGTGCTGCAGCTCGACACCTTGCAGCACTTGCGCAACACCGCGCACATGCTGCGCGAGACGGCGCGCGTGGGCCGCATCGGCATCGTCAGCTTTCCCAACTTCGCGCACTGGCCCAATCGCCTGCGGGTGCTGTCGGGGCGCATGCCGGTGACCAAGGTGCTGCCGTACGAGTGGTACGACACGCCCAACATCCGCGTCGGCACCCATGCCGACTTCGAGGTGCTGGCGCGCAAGAGCGGACTGACCGTGACCGACAGCTTCGGCCTGCAGGACGGGCGCATCGTGCGCCGCTGGCCCAACCTGATGGCCAGCGTGGCGGTGTTCCGCTTCGAGCGCGCCTGACGGCGCCGGCAGCCGGTCTTGCCTACACTGGAAGACCAGCCACCGCGCCAGAAGGAGACTCGCATGATCGGCTACACCACCCTGGGCACCAACGACCTGCCGCGCGCCGCGGCCTTCTACGACGCCCTGTTCGGCGCCATGGGCATCAAGCGCATGATGGACTTCGGACGCGGCATCGCCTGGGGGTCGTCGATGAACGCGCCGGGCTTCGGCGTGATGATCCCGTTCGATGGCCAGGCCGCCAGCCACGGCAACGGCACGATGGTCGCGTTGGTGGTCGACAGCAAGGAAAAGGTCGACGCGCTGTACCACCAGGCGATCGAGCTTGGCGCCACCGACGAAGGCCCGCCCGGGCCGCGCGGCGAGGGCTTCTACGCGGCCTACTTCCGCGACCTGGATGGCAACAAGCTGAACTTCTTCTGCATGGGGTGAGTCTGGACCTGCCCCTGCGCGAACAGCTGCAGCAGCGGCTGGCTGCCTTCGAGACCTTCGGCCAGGGTCACGCGCCTGCGCTGCTGCGCCGCGCCGCGGTGGCGTTGGTGGTGGTCGAAGAAGGCCATGGCGCCGAAGCGCATGGCATCGCGCGGCTGTCGCACTGGAGCACTGCGCCTGCGCTGCTGCTGACGCGCCGCGCCGACACGATGCGCCAGCATGCCGGCCAATGGGCGCTGCCCGGGGGCCGCATGGACGACGGCGAAAGCCCCGAGCAGGCCGCGCTGCGAGAACTGGCCGAAGAAGTCGGCCTGCTGCTCGATGCAGACGCCGTGCTCGGCCGGCTGGACGACTACGTCTCGCGCTCGGGCTACGCGATCACGCCGGTGGTGCTGTGGGCCGGCGCCGCGCATGGCATGGTGGCCAACCCGCACGAGGTGGCCAGCTTGCACCGCATCCCGCTGACCGAGCTGATGCGCGACGACGCGCCGATCCTCGACCACATCCCGCAAAGCGCGCACCCGGTGCTGCGCATGCCGGTCGGCAGCGGCTGGATCGCCGCCCCGACCGCAGCCATGCTCTACCAGTTTCGCGAGGTCTGCATGGCCGGCCGTGACACGCGTGTGGCGCATTTCGAGCAGCCGGTGTTCGCCTGGAAGTAGCTCGTCACACCGGCGCCTGAGCCGCCAGCGGATCGAAGGTCGCCACTTGCTTGGCCTTCCAGGCCTCGATCGCGCGCGCCATCTCGTCGATATCGAAGATCGCGCTCTGCAGCAACGTCATCTGCTGCAGCGCGTCGGCGGTCGGGTGGTCGACGGCGTAGCTGATCGCCAGCTTGCTGCCGGCGATCGCCAGCGGCGACTTGGCGGCGATCGATTGCGCCAGCTTCAGCGCGTAGGCCTGCAGCGCATCGTTGTCGGTCAGCACGCGGTTGACCAGTCCGACCTGAAGGGCTCGTTCGGCCTCCACGCGCTCGCCGGTGTAGGCCATCTCGCGCGCCACCCCGGGCGGCACGATCTTGGGCAGGCGCTGCAGCACGCCCAGGTCTGCGGCCATGCCGATGTGGATCTCCTGCACGGTGAAGAAGGCGCCGGCGCTGCACAGGCGGATGTCGCAGGCCGCGGCCAGGTCGAGCGCACCGCCGATGCAAGCGCCCTGGATCGCGGCGATGACCGGGAAGCGCGCCTCCTCGATCACGTCGAAGCAGCGCATCAGCTGGCGCAGTCCGTCCTGAAAGGCCAGGCGTTTGCGGGCGTCGCCCGTGTTCAGCATCGGCAGGCCGGCGCCGAACACATCGAGCGCCATGCCGGCACTGAAATGCTTGCCGCTGGAGCCGATCACCAGCACGCGCGTGCGGCCTTCGGCATTGAGCCGGCTGACGGCGTCGCGCAGGGCCGGAAAGAAGGCCGGTGTCATCGTGTTCATGCGTTCGGGGCGGCATAGCTGCAGCAGCGTGACGCCGTCGGCGCGTTCGTCGAGGGTGAAGAAGGTGTCGCTCATCGCCGGTCTCCGGATGGGTCTGGGGCACTGGCCCTGGGTGCGAGCAGCATAGCGGCCGAACGCCATGCTTCAATGCCGCGCTGGAGACAGCGACCACCAGCGACGGTCTGGCCCGCGTCATCGACACCCTGCAGCGCGCCCGAACCCGAGCCGGTGCTGGCGCGACTGCTGGACTACCTGCGTCGGCCGCGGGCCTGAAGTTCCTAGCCGCCGAACGGTCGCACGCCGATCCAGGCCCGGTGGGCCCAGAACGCGAAGAACGCCCAGCCGACCAGACCTGCCGCTACCGCAAACGCTGTGCGCGCTGCCGAGCCGGCGGCGTAGACCGTGCCGGCGGCCCGATCGCGCTGGCGCGCGGCGCGAAAACTCAGCGCGGCCCAAACCAGGAAGCCGCCGAACAGCAGCAGGTCGGCCAGCGTGTGGTTGGCCAGCAGGTGGGCCAGGGCCCAGACCTTGATGGCCAGCACCATCGGGTGATGCAGACGGGCCTTGATGCCGTTGCCCGGCACGTAGGTGGCTGCCAGCAGCACGAAGGCCACCAGCGTGAGCAGGCTGGCCAGGTGCCGGGCCCAGGGCAGCGGCGTCCACAGCGCCACCGGGTCCTGCCGCGCCAGGCCGTAGCCCCAGATGATCAGCCCGAAACCGGCCAGCGACAGCAGCGCGTACACGCCCTTCCAGGTGCGTTCACCGACGCGCGCCAGCATGCGCGCGCGCCAGGGCTCGGCCACGATGCGCACCGAGTGCACGCCCAGGAAGATAAGCAGGCCGAGGATGAGGACGGTCATGGTGCGGGTGGGTCGTTGCGTCGCCGCATTGTGGCCGCTGTCGGGCCGTGGCGCGGCATCGGGCTGCCGACCCGGCGGCGCACTAAACTCGCGCCGCCGGCCAAGCATGAACGGTCGCCCAATCCCGTCCCGGCTCTGTCGCGGAGACTGCCTTGCTGATCACCTTCGTCGTCGCCTACCTGATCGTCACCATCACCATCGGGTTGCTCGCCGCGCGCCGCGTGCACAACGCCAGGGACTACATGGTGGCCGGCCGCTCGTTGCCGCTGTACATGAACGTGGCCACGGTGTTTGCGACCTGGTTCGGTGCCGAGACGGTGCTGTCGGTGTCGGCCACCTTCGCCAAGGACGGGCTGAGGGGCATTCCGGGCGATCCCTTCGGGGCCAGTGTGTGCCTGGTGCTGGCCGCGCTGCTGTTCGCGCGCCTGTTCTACCGCATGAACCTGCTGACCATCGGCGACTTCTACAAGCAGCGCTACGGCAAGGCCGTGGAGGTGCTGACCAGTGTGGCCATCGTGCTGTCATACCTGGGCTGGACCTCGGCCCAGATGACCGCACTCGGCCTCGTGATCCACGTGCTGAGCGGCGGCGCGGTCGACCTCAACAGCTGCATCCTGCTCGGTGCCGGCGTGGTGCTGGTCTACACCGTGTTCGGCGGCATGTGGTCGGTCGCCTTCACCGACTTGTTTCAGACGGTGGTGATCCTGATCGGGCTGACGCTGGTGGCGCTGCTGGTGGGTGACCTGGCCGGCGGCGCGTCCAAGGTCATCAGCCAGGCCGCGGCCGACGGCAAGTTCGCCTTCTTCCCTGACGACGCCAAGGGCTGGTGGGTGATGGCGGGTGCCTTCTTCGCCTTCGCCTTCGGCTCCATTCCGCAGCAGGACGTGTTTCAGCGCATGACCAGCGCCAAGGATGAAAAGACCGCCGTCCGCGGCACCCTCATCGGCGGGCTGATCTACTTCTGCTTTGCCTTCGTGCCGATCTTCATCGCCTACGCGGCGCTGGTGGCCGACCCGGCGCTGGCCAAGGTCTTCGCTTCCGACGACGCGCGCGAGATCCAGCGCATCCTGCCCGACCTGGTGCTGGGCAAGATGCCGCTGTGGGCGCAGGTGATGTTCTTCGGTGCGCTGCTGTCGGCCATCCTGTCCACCGCCAGCGGCGCCTTGCTGGCGCCGACCTCGCTCTTCACCGAGAACGTGCTGCGTCCCTTCGTGCCGCGCATGGGCGACAAGCAGTTCCTGCTCACGCTGCGCCTCATCCTGGTCACCTTCACGGCGGCGGCACTGCTGTTCGCGATCAACAGCAAGAGCACGATGTACGAGATGGTGCAGAACGCCTACAACGTGACGCTGGCCGGCGCCTTCGTGCCGCTGCTGGCCGGCGCCTACTGGAAACGCGCCACGACCCAGGGTGCGCTGTTCTCGGTCGTGCTGGGCATCGGCTGCTGGCTGGGTGCCACGCAGGTGGCCGCCGACGCGCTGGTGCCGGCCAATCTGATCGGACTGGTGGGCGCGGTGATCGGCATGCTGTTGGGCTCGCTGGCGCCGCAACTGCTGGCCAACAAGGGGCATTCGATCGCGGCCGCGCTGCAGCATGAAAAGCAGCAGGCCCGCGGCGGCCACGTGGCTGGCTCGCATGGCCGACATGGGGGCTGATAGGGGCCTGCCGCTAGCGGCGCTGATCGACGGCGCGGGCTGATAATCCTCGCCCGTCCCACGTCCAGCTTGCCGCAGCTTGCGGCGACCCGCCCGATGCTCATCCGCCTGATCGCCGTTGTCGTTGCCCTGCTCGCGCTGGTGGTGCTGTATTTCACTGCCGCGCTGAAGTGGAACTACTCGTCCGGCGAGCGCGCAGGTTGGGTCCAAAAGTTGTCGAAGAAGGGCTGGGTTTGCAAGACCTGGGAAGGCGAGCTGGCGATGGTCTCGCTGCCGGGCTCGGCACCCGAGAAGTTCTACTTCACCCTCTTCGACGACGACGTCGCGCAGCAGGTGACCAAGGCGATGGGCAAGCGCGTCAGCCTGCACTACGACGAAAAGGTCGGCCTGCCGTCGACCTGTTTCGGCGAGACCCGCCACTACGTGACTGGCGTGACCGTCAGCGACGAGATCCCGCTCGCGCCGGGCGTGATGGTGCCCAACCCGCAGCCCCCGGTGCCGGCGACGCCGGCCGTGCTGCCCGCGCCGCCACCGGCAGCCTCAGCGGCGGCGCCGCGCGCGTCTCAGTGATCCTCGATCCGGACGTGGGTGGCCTCGGCCAGCTCGCCGGTGTCGGGGTCCAGCCAGTCCGACAGGCCCAGTGCCTGCTCGGCTTCGGGCAGGCTCTGCTCGGGCTCGATGTCGTCGTCGGCCGCATGATGCAACTCGGCCAGCGCTTCCTCGGCGGTGGCGTAGGGCCCGAACTCGGCACGCCCATCAACGCCCAACCAGTAGTAACCGTCGGGGTGGTGCACCAGCGCATGGCTGTCGGGCAGCGACATGTCGAGCGCTGCCGGGTCGTCAGCTGACAGCGGCGCGGCAGGTCGGGCCGTGGCGAGGGTCGGGTTCATCGAGGTGCTCCTGGGGTCACCGGTCCATTCTGCGCCGCCGCCGGGCCTCGGGGTTGAGTTGTCGCAATCGGGGCCGGGCCGACACAGCAACCCTGCCCGGGGCGGCTAAAGTGCACAACCATGACAGAGCAGGCGTTGCCCATCGTCCATCGCCCTCAGGCTTCGCGCTTCGAGGTCACGCTCGACGCCGGAGTCGGCGTCTGTGTATACCACCGCGAAGGCGCCGTGCTGCTGCTCACGCACACCGAAGTGCCGGCTGCGCTCGAAGGCCATGGCATTGCCGCCGCGCTGGTGCGCGCCACCCTCGACTGGGCGCGTGCCGAAGGCCTGCGGGTGCGGCCGCTGTGCAGCTACGTCGCGGCCTACATGCGGCGCCATCCCGAGACGCACGACCTGCGGGCCTGAGAGGCTGAGACGACCCGACCGCTCGATCTGATCGAGGTTCCCTCGCCGCCAACGACCGCCCGGCTTGATGCCGGTGGTGGATTGGCCCAAACCGGGCTGCCAGGTGCCGACGCACAGCGGCGTCAACAAGCCGTGGGCGGCGATCGGCGGCGGTCACGTCAGCGTGCAGCGATGGTAAGCTGCCGCGTGGCTTGGCGTCGGTCTTGGCCAACGCACGCCACACTTCACAGGCCCCGCCCGAAACGGCCAGGGGACAGCCTTCGCGGCTTTCTTAATCCTCGACCGAAGCTCCCGTTTCGAGCCGTATTCACCGATGGCCGCACCGATCCATTCCCACAGCCAAGGCGTCTTCGTGATCGCCGCCACCCCGTTCGACGACGGCGGTGCGATCGACTTCGACAGCATCGACTCGCTGACCGACTTCTACCTGTCCTTCGGCATCGACGGGCTGACCATCCTGGGCATCATGGGTGAAGCCCAGAAGCTGTCGCAGGACGAATCGATGGCAGTGATGCAGCGCTTCCTGACGCGGGTGGACGGCCGCGTGCCGGTGATCGTCGGCGCCTCGGCGCCGGCTTTCGACCCGATGGTGTCGCTGGCCAAGGCGGCGATGGACGGCGGTGCCGCTGGCGTGATGATCGCGCCACCGCCCACCATCAAGCACGACGAGCAGTTCTTCAGTTTCTACGCCGGTGCCTGCAAGGCGCTAGGGCCTGAGATCCAGGTCTGCCTGCAGGACTACCCTGCCGTCACCGGCGCGTACATGTCGGTGCCGGTCTTCTCGCAGATCGTGCGCGAGCTGCCGCAGGTGGTGATGCTCAAGGCCGAAGACTGTCCCGGCTTGAGCAAAATCTCGCGCATCCGTGCACTGCAAGCCGAAGGCCAGCGGCGGGTATCGATCCTGGTCGGCAACAACGGCCTGTTCTACCCGCTGGAGCTGGCGCGCGGCGCAGATGGCGCGATGACCGGCGTGGCCTACCCGGAAATGCTGACCGAGGTCTACCAGGCGATGCACGCAGGCAACCGCGACCTGGCCGACGACCTGTTCGAGATCTACCTGCCGATGGTGCGCTATGAGACGCAGGCTGGCGTGTCGCTGGCCTGGCGAAAGGAGATCCTGCGCCGGCGCGGCGCCATCGCCAGCGCCAAGGTGCGCTCGCCGGGTGCGCAGCTCAACCGCGACGAGCACGACGACCTGACGCGCATGATGGAACGGATCGCCCGCAAGACCGCAGCACTGAAGCGAGGCTGAGGCAATGAACTTCGACACCGTGATTCGCGGCGGCACCGTGGTCAACGCCGACCGCAGCAGCGCTGCCGATGTCGGTATCCGAGCGGGCCAGATCAGCGCCATCGGCGCCGGGCTGCCGGCCGGCAGCCGCGAGATCGACGCACGCGGCAAGCTGGTACTGCCGGGTGGCATCGACAGCCATTGCCATATAGAGCAGGTGTCGTCATTCGGCATCCTGTGTGCCGACGATTTCCACTCGGCCACGGTGTCGGCGGCGTTCGGTGGCACCACCACGGTGATCCCGTTCTGCGCGCAGCACCGCAACGACCGCATCCCCGAGGTGCTGGCCGACTACCACCGGCGCGCCGCCGAGAAGGCCGTGATCGACTACGGTTTCCACCTGATCGTGGCCAACCCCGACGAGCAGACTCTCGCCGCCGACCTGCCGGCGGCCATCGACAGCGGCATCCGCTCGTTCAAGATCTTCATGACCTACGACCGCATGCGGCTGCACGACGAGCAGATCCTCGACGTACTGGCCAGCGCGCGGCGGCACGGCGCATTGACAATGGTGCACGCCGAGAACCACGGCATCATCAGCTGGTTGGCCGCTCGCATGGTCGGCCAGGGGAACGTGGCGCCGCGCTACCACGCGGTGTGCCATACGCGGTCTTCGGAGGCCGAGGCCATCCACCGTGTGACCGCGCTGGCCGAGGTGGTGGACACGCCGATCCTGATCGTGCACGTCAGCACCGTCGAAGGCGTAGCCGCGATCCGGGCCGCGCAAGCCCGCGGTGTGAAGGTCTACGCCGAGACCTGCCCGCAGTACCTTTTCCTCACCGCCAAGGACATCGACCGCGGTCTGGAGGGTGCGATGTTC
>JANOJJ010000524.1:0-1983 GCA_031408155.1 Rubrivivax sp. | reverse complement strand
GCCGATGCCGCCGGTGCCCAGCCGCTGCACCGCGAACAGCAGTGTCAGCACCACCAGCGTCACGGGCAGCACGTACTGGTGCAGCCCCGGTGCGACCACTTCCAGGCCCTCGACAGCCGACAGCACCGTGATGGCCGGCGTGATGACGCCGTCGCCGAAGAAGATCGCAGTGCCGAAGATGCCGAGGATCAACAGACGCCTGCGCAGCGCCGGCTTTTCCTTCACCGCCGTGGTGGCCAGCGCCAGCATCGCGATCAGGCCGCCTTCGCCGTTGTTGTCGGCGCGCAGGATCAGCAGCACGTACTTGAGCGAGACGATCACCGTGAGCGTCCAGAATACCAATGACAGGATGCCGTAGATGTTGTCCGGCGTGATCGGGCGGCTGGCGATGCTGGCCGCGTCGTACGAGCTCGAAGCCACCGACCCCGAAGCCGAGAACTACGACTGAGCGCTGGCCGCAGGGATCCCCATGAGCGTTGAGTCGAATCCGCGCACACCTGGCGCCGTGGCCGCGCTCACGCTGGCTGCCGTCGGCGTGGTCTATGGCGACATCGGCACCAGCCCCTTGTATGCGCTGAAGGAAGTCTTCGCGCATGAGCGCGTACCGCTGTCGTCCGACAACATCCTGGGCATCCTGTCGCTGGTGTTCTGGACGCTGACTGTCGTCGTCAGCTTCAAGTACGTGGTGCTGATCCTGCGCGCCGACAACAACGGCGAAGGCGGCCTGATCGCGATGCTGGCGCTGGCCTCGCAGGCGGTCAAGCACCGGCCGGTGCTGCGCCGGCGGCTGCTGTTGCTGGGCATCTTCGGCACCGCGATCTTCTTCGGCGACGGCATCATCACGCCGGCGGTGTCGGTGCTGGGCGCGATGGAGGGCCTGGAGGTGGCCGCCCCCGGCCTGCATCGCTTCATCGTGCCGATGTCGCTGGCAGTGCTGACGGTGCTGTTCGCGGCGCAGCGTTTCGGCACCGGCGGCATCGGGCGCTTCTTCGGGCCCGTCACGGTCCTGTGGTTCGTCGTGCTTTCGGTGCTGGGCGTGATGCATATCGCGCAAAACCCGCAGGTGCTGGTGGCTCTGCTGCCGCACCACGCGCTGCGCTTCGTCGTGCAACAGCCCGGCATCGCCTTCACCGCGCTGGGCGCGGTGGTGCTGTGCGTCACCGGGGCCGAGGCGCTGTATGCCGACCTGGGCCACTTCGGCAAACGGCCGATCCGGCTGGCCTGGTTCACGCTGGTGTGGCCGGCGCTGGTGCTCAACTACTTCGGCCAGGGCGCGATGCTGCTCGAGCACCCCGAGAGCATCAACAACCCGTTCTACGAGATGGCGCCGCGCTGGGCCTTGTTCCCGCTGATCGGTCTGGCCACCGCCGCCGCGGTGATCGCCTCGCAGGCACTGATCACGGCCGCCTTCTCGGTCACCAAGCAGGCGGTGCAACTGGGCTATCTGCCGCGGCTGCGGATCGCGCACACCTCGATCAAGGAGACCGGGCAGATCTACGTGCCGTTCGTCAACTGGACGCTGTACGTCTGCATCATGGCGGCGGTGGCGGCGTTCGGCTCGAGCAGTGCGCTGGCCTCGGCCTACGGCATCGCGGTGACGATCGACATGACCATCACCACCGTGATGACGTTCTTCGTCATCCGCTTCGGCTGGAAGCTGCCGCTGTGGCTGTGCCTGACGGCCACCGGCTTCTTCTTCGCGGTCGACATCGTGTTCCTCGCCGCCAATGCGGTGAAGGTGTTCGACGGCGGCTGGTTCCCGCTCGTCATCGGCGGCGTGATGTTCCTGTTGATGACGACCTGGAAGCAGGGCCGGCACCTGATGGCCGAGCGGCTGCGTGAAGAGTCGATCGAGTTGCACCTGTTCATCGAGTCGATCTTCATCAGTCCGCCGCACCGCGTGCCCGGCACGGCCGTCTTCCTGGCCGCCGAAAGGGGCGCGACGCCGTTTGCACTGATGCACAACCTCAAGCACAACAAGGT
>JANOJJ010000515.1:0-12529 GCA_031408155.1 Rubrivivax sp. | reverse complement strand
GTTCTTCAGCACCTCGTCCATCAGGTTGAGCAGCGTGCCGTCGGCCAGCACCACCTCCAGGCCCAGCACCTGCTCGCGCATCATGCCGAAGCGCAGCACGCGCTCGCCGCCGGCGTTGGTACTGATCAGCCCGCCGACGGTGGCCGAGCCGCGCGCGCCCAGGTCGACCGCGAACAACAGGTCCTGCGCAGCCGCCGCCTCCTGCAGCGTTTGCAGCACGACGCCGGCCTCGACCACCGCAATGCGCGACACCGGGTCGATGCGCTCGATGCGCCGCATTCGTTCGAGCGACAGCATCCACTCCTGTCCGGTAGCCTGCCGCAGCCCGCCGACCAGCCCGCTGCCGCCGCCGACGGGCACCAGCGCGCGGCCGGCGTCGAACGCCAGCCGCACGATGAAGGCCAGTTCGTCGGTGTTGCCCGGGCGCAGCAGCGGTACCGCAGGCAGACGGTCGCCGCGCAGACCGACGCTGCGCTGCGCGGTCTCTTCGGGCGGCAGCACGGCGGCGGAGCCGCAGCGGTCGACGATGCGCTCGAGCATGGGCACTCCTGGTGGCGGCGCATCCAGGCGTGCGGCCGGCAGCCATCATGCCGCAGCGGCGGCTGGCAGGAGTCGCCGCAGTGACAATGCGGCCCGCTGCAGCCCGCTGCAGCCACCAGGAGCTTCGAACCATGACCCCAACGCCCCCGCACCGCGTGGTCCTGATCACCGGTGCCGCCAGCGGCATCGGCGCCGCGACCGCGCGCCGCTTCATCCGCCAAGGCTGGAGCGTGGCGCTGAATCATCTCGACGCCAGCCAGGCCGAGGCGGCCGCGGCAATCTGCGCCTTGGCCACGCAGCCCGGGCAGCGTGCGATCCCCATTGCCGCCGACGTGACGCAGGACGCCGACTGCGAGCGCCTGGTGCAGACCACGCTGCAGCAGCTTGGCCGCCTCGACGCGCTGGTCAACGCGGCGGGCATCAGCAAGATGGTGCCGCACGCGCAGTTGCACGACGTGTCGGCCGACGACTTCCAGCGTATCTACGCCGTCAACACCATCGGTCCGTTCCAGATGATCCGCGCCGCGGCGCCGCACCTGAAGGCGGCGGGGCAGGCGTCGGTGGTCAACATCTCGTCGCGCGCGGCGCTGATGGGCAGCGGCTCGTCGGTGCCCTATGCGGCGTCGAAGGCGGCGCTGAACGCGATCACGCTGTCGATGGCCCGCGTGCTCGCCCCCGAGGTCCGCGTCAACGCCGTCTGTCCGGCGCTGGTCGAGCAGGGTTTCGTCGAGCGGCTGGCGCCGGAGTCGTTCGCGCAGCGGCGTGCGCACCAGATCGCGGTCTCGCCACTGCAGCGCATCGGCCACCCCGACGAGGTGGCCGAGACGATCTGGTGGCTGAGCACCGCGGCGACGATGATGACCGGCTCGATCGTCGAGCTCGACTTCGGCATGCACCTGACCGCGGTGTGAAACCGGACCGTCGGCGCACACGATCGATCGATCACGAGCGCGATTGCGTCGAATCAGCGCTGTGCTTCATTGAATTGATTGGCGTAGCGTGATCGTTGGCGCCGCGGCGCAGCGGACATCCACCTTGGCATCGGTCCGGCACGACGCCACGCCGGGCCGACTGCAAGCGCGCAGGCTGGTCGGTGGTGAACGTCCCGCGCGCCGTGGCTCAACCGTCACGAGTTGACGTCCGGCCATCTCCCGCCACGTGACAGGCCGCAGGGGGCCTGTCGCGTGCGCGGGCTCAGGTCTGCGTGGCTGCAAAGCGCGGGTAGGTGCGGCCGATCTGTTCGCGCACCGGGCCGCGGATCAGGGCCAGCGTGGCGGCGTCGGGCTGTGTCGTGCTCGGCACGGCGGCCGGCGCGTCGTAGTCGAAGCCGGTGCACTCGCGCACTTCGTGCGCCGTGTGACCCGGGTGCACGCTGCGCAGCACGAAACGCAGGCGCTGCCGGTCGAAGCCGAACAGGCACCGCCGCGTCAGCAGCGCATGCGGGCCGCCGGGGCGGTAGACGCCGTCGTCGCGCGGCCCCGGCGCCGACACGAAGTCGACCCGCGGCACCAGCACGCGCGCGCTGTGCTCCTCGCGGAACAGGATCACGCGCGGCACCAGGTGGTACAGGTAGGCCGAGCCGAACGAGCCCGGCCAGCGCACGTCGCAGCGCGGGTAGGGCCCGGTGCCCACCAGGTTGATGTTGGCCTGGCCGTCGATCTGCCCGCCGCCGAGAAAGAAAGCGTCGATGCGGCCCTGCGCCGCCAGGTCGAAGATCTCGACCCCGCCGTTGGTGAAGGCCTGGTCATGCCGCGAGCCCAGGATCGAGACGCGCAGTGGCGGCCGGCTGTGCTGCGCGGCGAGCGCACGCGCCAGCAGCGCTGCCGCGCCGGGGATCGGCGACGAGGCGCCCACCGCCACGTGGCCGACGCCTTCGAGCAGCCCGGCAATGGTGAAGATCAGGCCTTCGGTCGGCGAGGCTTCGGCCAGCGCCATCACGCGGCCACCGGCTCGGCCTGCAACAGTTCGGCCAGGCACTCGCGAAAGCCGTCGACGCTGCGCGCGCGCTCGGCATAGCGGGCCAGGAACTCGCCGTCGTCGCCGTAGGCATCGCCGAAGCCCAGCGGCCGGCAGCCCTGCGGCGCCAGTGCGATGGCGCCCACGTACAGCGCTGGCAGCACCGACCCGGCACGGGCAGGGTCGTCGAGCAGGTTGCCGTCGATGAACTGCTCGACCGTGACGAGCGCCGCGCGCGCGGCATGCGCCAGCAGCATTGCGTCGCGGGCGCGGCCGACAAAGACGTTGCCGTTGCGGTCGGCGGCCTGGGCGTGGAAGAGCGCGAGGTCGGGCCTGATGGCCTGGATGGCGACGATCCGGTCGCCGGCGGCAAAGGGGTTGTCGATCACCGTCCAGTCGCTGCGGTGGAGCAGCAAGTCGGAGCCGATGATGCCGCGCAGCGGCATGAACGGGATGCCCTTTTGCGCCGCCTGCAGGCCGGCATAGATCGCCGGGCAGGTGGCGTCGACCACGCGCAGCGTGCCGTCGCGCAGCGCAGCGGTGAAGCGCGGCGCGGCGCCGTACTCGCCCAGCGTGATCGCCGAGGTCTCGACCGTGGCCACGCAGCCGGCGCCAATCAGCAGGTCGGCCTGCAGCCCGGACACCGGCACGCACACCAGATGCAGGCCGCGCACGCCACGGCGCAGCAGCGCACGGGTGGCGGCCATCGCCACGCCGGTGTCGTCCTTCGGGATTGCGAGCCTGGCGCCGTCGGGCACCAGGGCGGCCAGTTGCTCGATCGTGACCAGGTCCATGGCGCATGCCCTCCTGCGCCGACGATAGCTCAGAGTGCGATCAACGGCCGGCTGCTGTCAGCATCCACCAGGTCCGGGCCGCCCAGCACGCTGCGCCTGACGCGCTTGCGCTTCGAGCATTCCGGCAGTCCGGCCTGTCGTTTCGCCCATCCTTTCGCATTCGTGTTCCAGAGTTGCCCCTTCCAACTGCCGCGCCACGCGGCGAGACTGCTTCGATCGAACCACGAGCCTCGCATCATGCAAGCCCAGCGCTACCCCAGCACCGTCTATCTCAGCGCCCCCGACATGATCCGGCTGGTGCGGCGCAAGGGCCTGTCCTCCTGCATCGCCGGCGTGGCAGATCGCATCGAGCGCGAGTTTGCGCGCTGGAACGAGTTCGACAAGAGCGCTCGCCTGGCCTGCCATTCGGAGCTCGGCGTGATCGAACTGATGCCGATTGCCGATGCCTCGCAGTTCGCATTCAAGTACGTCAACGGCCACCCCTCGAATCATCGGCACGGCTTGCCCACGGTGATGGCTTTCGGCGTCCTGGCCGACGTGGACACGGGCGCACCGCGACTGTTGTCCGAGTTGACGCTCACCACGGCCATCCGCACCGCCGCGATGTCGGCGCTGGCGGCGCGCACGCTGGCCAGGCCAGGCAGCCGCAGCATGGCGCTGATCGGCAACGGCGCCCAAAGCGAATTCCAGGCCATCGCGTTCCGCGATCTGCTCGGCATCCGTGAATTGCGCCTGTTCGATACCGACCGGGTGGCGAGCGACAAGCTGGCGGCCAATCTGGTTGGACAGGGGCTGAACGTGCACATCTGCGCCAGCACCGCCGACGCTGTGCGTGGCGCCGACATCGTGACCACGGTCACCGCCGACAAGACGAACGCGACGATCCTGACGCCCGAGATGATCGAGCCCGGCATGCACATCAACGCCGTCGGCGGCGATTGCCCGGGCAAGACCGAACTGCACCGCGGTGTGCTCGAGGCGGCGTCGGTGTTCGTCGAGTACGAGCCGCAAAGCCGCATCGAAGGCGACATCCAGCAGATGCCGGCCGACTTCCCGGTCACCGAGTTCTGGCAGGTGCTGGACGGCCAGCGGCCCGGCCGCAGCCACGCGGCACAAGTGACCGTGTTCGACTCGGTGGGCTTCGCCCTCGAGGACTATGCGGCGCTGGCCTTCATGCGCGATGCCGCGGCCGAACTGGGGATCGGCGACATCGTCGAACTGGTGCCGAGAATCGACGACCCGAAGAACCTGTTCGGCGTGTTGCGCGATGAGCCGACGTTGGTGGCAGCCACGGCCGTTGCAAACGCGCGCCGCTTGCCCGCACCGGCCTGAACGCGCATCGTGCAGGTCACGCAGACAGGTTTTCAACGGCCGCTTTCGCTCCGGCGTTCGGCAAGCAAAGAAAGTCTCCGATGAGCGACCCGCACCGCACTGCTCGCAGCCAGCAAAGCGCAGACCAGCGCGCATTCACGCCTGCGCTGGGCCGCTCTGCGCTGCGCGACGCCATTGGCGTCCTGACGCGCATGCCGGAGCCCGACCTGCTGCCCGGACTGGTCGAGCAGGCGCGCCTGACGCCGGCACAGTCCGAGGCCACGCAGTCGCTCGCGCTGCGCGTCGCGCGCGGCGTGCGGCAACGCAGCCGTGCCGGTGGCGTGGCGGGTCTGGTGCAGGGCCTGCTGCAGGAATTCGCGCTCAGCTCGCAGGAGGGGGTGGCGCTGATGTGCCTGGCCGAGGCCTTGTTGCGCATCCCGGACGCGGCCACGCGCGACGCGCTGATCCGCGACAAGATCGGTGACGGCAACTGGCAGCGGCACCTCGGGCAGAGCCCCTCGCTGTTCGTCAACGCGGCGGCCTGGGGCCTGCTGCTGACGGGCAAGCTGGTCGCCACGCACAGCGACAGCGGCCTGGCTGCCACGCTGCGTCGCATCGTCTCGCGCGGCGGCGAGCCGCTCGTCCGCAAGGGCGTGGACATGGCCATGCGCATGATGGGCGAGCAGTTCGTCACCGGCGAGACGATCGAGCAGGCGCTGGTCAATGTCCGTGCGCGCGAAGCCGAGGGCTTCCGCTACTCGTACGACATGCTCGGCGAAGCGGCGATGACGGCGGCGCACGCCGAGGCTTACTTCGCCGCCTACGAGCGAGCGATCCACGCCATCGGCAAGGCATCCGCCGGCCGGGGCATCGTCGACGGCCCCGGCATCTCGATCAAGCTGTCGGCCCTGCACCCCCGCGACGTGCGCGCCAAGGTCGAACGCGTGCTGGCCGAACTGCTCCCGCGGCTGGCCCGGCTCGCGGCGCTGGCGCGGCACTACGACATCGGCCTGAACATCGACGCCGAGGAATCCGAGCGGCTGGAGCTGTCGCTCGACCTGCTTGAACGACTCTGTTTCGAACCCGAACTCGCCGGCTGGAACGGCATCGGCTTCGTGCTCCAGGCCTACCAGAAGCGTTGCCCGGCGGTGCTGGATTTCTGCGTCGACCTGGCACGACGCAGCGGCCACCGGCTGATGGTGCGGCTGGTCAAAGGTGCGTACTGGGACAGCGAGATCAAGCGTGCCCAACTCGAAGGGCAGGATGGCTACCCGGTGTACACGCGCAAGGCCTATACCGATGTGGCGTACATCGCCTGTGCGCGCAAGCTGCTGGCGGCCCCCGATGCGGTGTACCCGCAGTTTGCGACCCACAACGCGCACACGATGGCGGCCATCCAGGCCCTGGCAGGGCTGGACTTTCGACCGGACCAGTACGAGTTTCAGTGCCTGCACGGCATGGGCGAGCCGCTGTACGAACAGGTGCCAGACCGCCCGTGCCGCATCTACGCACCGGTGGGCACGCACGAGACACTGCTGGCGTATCTGGTCCGGCGTTTGCTCGAGAACGGCGCCAACACCTCGTTCGTCAACCGTATCGCCGATCAGACGATCGCGCTCGAAGAGCTGGTGCAGGATCCGGTGCAGACCGTGGCTGCCTTTGCGTCGCACGACGGTCGACTCGGCGCACCGCATCCAGCCATCGCGCTGCCGCGTGACCTGTACGGATCGGCACGGGTCAATTCGCGCGGCCTGGACCTGGCCGACGAGCGCACGCTGGCGGACCTGGCGCAGCGCTTTGCGGTGGACGCCAGCAAGTCCTGGCTGGCCGAGCCGCTGATTGCGCGCGGCGCAGCGCAGGGCGCATGGCAGCCGGTGCGCAACCCGGCCGACCCGCGTGACGAGGTGGGCCAGGTGCGCGACGCCACGCTGGCCGACGTGCAGTCCGCGCTGACCGCGGCCACGCTGGCCGCATCGGCCTGGGCCCGCACGCCAGCGGCCGAGCGCGCGGCGCGACTGGAGTTTGCCGCCGCGCGGCTGCAAGACGACCGGGCGGCGCTGGTACCGCTGCTCGTGCGCGAAGCGGGCAAGACGAGTGCCAATGCGGTGGCCGAGGTGCGCGAGGCGGTTGACTTCCTGCGCTACTACGCGGCCGAGGTGCGGCGCGATTTCGACAACGCCACGCATGTGCCGCTCGGACCCGTGGTGTGCATCAGTCCGTGGAACTTTCCGCTCGCCATCTTCATCGGGCAGGTCGCTGCGGCGCTGGCTGCCGGCAACGTGGTGCTGGCCAAGCCGGCCGAGCAGACACCGCTGGTGGCCGCTGCCGCGGTGCGTGCCCTGCATGCCGCCGGCGTGCCGCAAGGCGCGCTGCAGCTGTTGCCCGGGCGCGGCCAGACCGTGGGCGCCGCGCTGGTCGGCGATCCGCGTGTGCACGGCGTGCTGTTCACCGGGTCGACCGAGGTGGCGCGCCTGATCCAGCGCTCGCTCGCGGCTCGCCTTACCGCACGCGGCCAGCCGGTGCCGCTGATCGCCGAGACCGGCGGGCAGAACGCGCTGGTGGTCGACTCTTCGGCACTGGTCGAGCAGGCGGTGGCCGACATCGTCAGTTCGGCTTTCGACAGCGCCGGCCAGCGCTGCTCGGCACTGCGCCTGCTTTGCGTGCAGGACGATGCGGCCGATCGACTGCTCGACATGCTGCGCGGCGCCGTGCAGGAACTTCAGCTGGGCGACCCTCGTCTGCTCGCGACCGACATCGGGCCGGTCATCGACGCCGAGGCCGCAAGTCTGATCGAGCACCATGTGCAAGCCATGCAGGCCCGCGGCCGACGCGTCTGGCGGCCGACGATGGACGCCCTGCTCGCCGCACGCGGAACATTCGTTGCACCTGCCGTGATCGAACTGGCCGACATCGGCGAGCTCGAACGCGAAGTGTTCGGCCCGGTCCTGCACGTTCTGCGCTACCCGCGCGACCGGCTGGCCCAGACCCTGGAGCGCATCAATGCCACCGGCTTCGGCCTGACGCAGGGCGTTCACACGCGCATCGACGAGACCGTGGCGCAGGTGGTAGGCGCGGCCCGGGCGGGCAATGTCTACGTCAACCGCAACATCGTCGGCGCGGTGGTCGGCGTGCAGCCGTTCGGCGGCGAGGGCCTGTCGGGCACCGGCCCGAAAGCTGGTGGACCGCTGTACCTGCTGCGCTTGCTGGCCGAGCGCCCGCTGCAGGCGGCACGGCTGGCGGTGGCGCACAGCGGCAAAACGAGCCGGCCGCCGGTCAGGGGCCTGGAGCATGACGGCGCTGCTGTCGGCCCGGCCGACTCGGTCGCGGCCCTGCGTGCCTGGGCTCAGGCGCAGGGCATGGATCTGCTGGCCGCGCAGTGCGATCAGGCAGTTGCAGAGTCACCGGTCGGGGGCTGGCGCGAGCTGCCCGGCCCCACCGGTGAAGCGAACCTGTATGCCCTGCAACCTCGCACCGCGGTGCTGTGCCTGGCGGACGAGGACGCCGACCGCCTGGCTCAACTGGCCGCCATCCTGGCGCTGGGCAGCCATGCCGTCTGGCCGATCGAAGCGCGCTCGCTGTTCGAGCGCTTGCCGGCCCGCCTGCGCGAACACATCTCCCTGGCGCAGGACTGGAAGCAGCCCAGCGTTGCCTTCGACGCGGTGCTGCAACATGGCGCCGCCGCCGCGCTGATTGCCACCGCGGCTGCACTGGCCGAACGGCCAGGGCCGCTGGTCGGGCTCAGCGGGATGTCGCCGGGCGACCCGCGCGTTGCGCTGGAGCGACTCGTGATCGAGCGTTCACTGAGCATCAACACCGCGGCCGCGGGCGGCAACGCCAGCCTGATGACGATCGCCTGACACGGTCAGCGCCGGCGTTTGCGCTCACCACCACATCACGGCAGTCTCGCCCGAGTGGTCGGCGTAGTACAGGCGCAGCCGCAGCACGTACTTCTTGCCGCGCGACAGGCGAAGCTTCAGGTACGCATTGCGGTCCTCGCCGCTGTCGTCGTCACCGCCACGGTATTTCATCTCGCCGTTCACGTCTTCGAACAGCACGATCACCACGTCGGACTCACCGAAGGTCCTGATCTCGTACAGGCGGCTGCGCTTGGGCAGCAGTCGCAGGTCCACCTGCTGGCCGGCGCCGATGTTCAGCGGGCGGGACTCCATCAGCTTGAGCTCGGGGAAGCCGGCGACCGGGCCCTGGCCGGGGTAGAGCTGCTTGACATAACTCTTGTCGCGAGCGGACAAGCCGCCCGCCGGCTGCAGCGGCTGGGTCTGGAACTGTGTCGGCACTTTGATGAGCCCGGCCTCGAAGGGGTAGTGCATGACCGAGTTGGCGTCCCACTCGGTGCCTTGCACCTGGTTGTCGTCGAGCTTGCGGATGATGTTGAAGAAGGTCTTTTGGCGACTCCAGCGATTGGGCGGCCTGGCCAGCGAGGCGTAGACCTTTTCCTCGTCCCACACGATGCCGGCGAACGGGTTCTGGTGCTCGTGCTCGAAGCCCAGCGTGTGGCCGATCTCGTGGACCGCGGTATCCAGGTCGCCTGCCAGGCTCCAGCCGAAGTTCATGGTGCGCTGGTCGGCGCCGATGTTCAGCACCGCGCGACCCACGTAGGACCAGGCGCCGTCACCAGCCTGGAAGCCGATCCGCACCACGGCCTGGTCACGCGACGCCACCTCCTTGAACTTCAGCCCGATGCCCTCGTCGGCCCAAGCCTTGAAGGCCTGGCGCACCACGTTCTTCTGCGCTTCGGCGCCGGCCCAGGGCATGAACTGGGTGCTGCCGTCGGCGAAGTTGACGTCCTGGCCGTCGGTCGGCTGGTCGAAGAAGTAGTAGTTCAGCTCGGTGCCGTTGACCCATTTGTCGCGCAGCACATTGATGGCACGGGCGCGGTCGGCACTCATGCCGGGGCCGAACTCGCGCGCCACCGTGGGCCGCGCGTTGCAGTAGCGGTGGCTGTATTGCGGCGCCCGCTCGGTGGTCTTGGTGGCGGCAGATTTCTTGGCGACGGGGGTGCGGGCCATGTGTTCGCTCCAGCAGGTAGGGGGCGCCCAGGGTATCCCTCTTGCAGTGCCGCGCCATCCTTCGATATGGGGAGTCCGGCAGGCACCGACCGGCGCGGCCGGCCTGCGCCACGAATCGAGCGCCCCTGTGCGATCGACCGTAAAACCGAATCAGAAACCTTCGAAGCAGCGTTCGAGCGCCTGCGCAACCAGCGCCACGTCGGCCGCCTGCAGGCACATCGGCGGCACCATGCGCAGGATGTTCTTGTGCGCGCCCGACTTGCTGATCACCAGGCCATGCTCGCGCGTGCGCTCGAAGATCTCGGCCGTCTCCTGCGTGGCCGGGGCCTTGCTCTGGCGGTCGGTGACGAGTTCGATCGCCTGCATCAGGCCGCGGCCGCGAACGTCGCCGATGATCGGGTGGCGCGAGCGCAGTTGCTCGAGCACGGCACGCAAGGCCGCACCGACGCTGCGCGAGTTGTCCTGCAGCCGCTCGTCGTCGATGACCTGCAGCACCGCGCGTCCGGCCGCGCACGCCATCGGGCTGGCACCGTAGGTGTTGAAGAAGAACTTGCCGGCCAGGCTGTCGGCCACCGCGCGCTGCGCCACTACTGCGCCGAGCGGAAAGCCGTTGCCGATACCCTTGGCCATCACCACCACTTCGGGCATCACGTCGTGGGCCTGGAAGCCCCAGAAGTGGTCGCCGGTGCGGCCGAAGCCCGACTGCACCTCGTCGACGATCAGGATGCCGCCTGCCGCGCGCACCTTGGCGGTGGCGGCCGACAAGTAGCCCGGCGGCAGCTCGACGATGCCGCCGTAGCCCTGGATCGGCTCCACCAGCAGGCCGGCCAGCCGCCCCGGTGTGGCGTACTCGATGGTGCGGTCGATCTCGTCCAGGTAGGCCTGCGTGTCGGCGCCGAAGATGCCGCGGTAGGGGTCGGGGTTGGCAATGTGGTGAATGCCGCCGAGCAGCGGCATGTGGTGGCGGAACGCGGCGATGCCGGTCAGCGACTGCGCGCCGATGGTGGCGCCGTGATAGGCGTTGCGCAGCGCCAGCATGTCGATGTTGCGTGTGGCCGACTGCGCCAGCACCAGCGCCAGGTCGATGGCTTCGGCGCCGCTGCTGGTGAAGTGCACCACCCAGTCGGGCCCCTGGGGCATGCGCGCGACCAGTTCCTCGGCATAGTGCGCCGGCACCGGGTGCGAGAACATCGTCGTGCAGTGCTGCAGGTGGCCGATCTGCGCCTGCACCGCAGCGTTGACCACCGGGTGCGCGTGGCCGACCGAGATGCAGACGTTCATGGCCAGCAGGTCGATGTACTTCCTGCCGGCTTCGTCCCACAGGTACTGGCCCTGGCCGCGGCTGAACACCAGCGGCGTCTTGTAGGGCATGAAGGACTGCTGCGACGCGGCGTAGAAACGCTCGCGCCGCTGCAGGATGGCCGGCTTGGACCAGTCCAGTTCAGCGGGGTTCATCGGTCGGGCCTCCAGCGGGCGCTGCGCGCCGATCGGTCGTTCAATAGGTGGCCTTGAGCGTGGCCTGCGCCGGGCGCTCGGCGCGCACCGAGCCGATCGCCGTCCGCAGGTCGGCCAGGTACTCGTCGAGCGACGGCGCGTGCACCATCGACATCATGCGGTGGATGCCCTTGGGCCGCTGCAGCAACCCGGGCAGCCAGCCCTTGGTGGCCATCAGCTCAGCGACGCGGAAGACGTCGAACTCATCGGAGCCATAGGCCACGATCGACAGGTGCGGCTGGCCGATCAGGTGCACACCCGGCGTGGCTTCGATGCCGGCCTTGTAGCGGTCGATGAAGCCCATCAGGTCGCGCGCCACCCGCTTGTAGCCTTCGACGCCCAGGTATTGAAAGGTGGCCCAGGCGCCGGCCACGCCGCCGGCCGGCCGCGTGCCGACGAGGGTCGACGTGAAGAAGCGTCCGTTCGGCCAGGCATTGAAATCGAAGTGGTGGAATCGGGCTAGCTCGGGCGTGCGATAGAAGACCGTCGAGGCGGGCTTGGGGCAGAAGCCGAACTTGTGCAGATCGGCCGACATCGAGTGCACCGCCGCGACACCGAAGTCGAAGTCGGGGATCTCGCGCCCGATCAGGCGGGCAAAGGGTGCCAGGTAGCCGCCGACGCAGGCATCGACATGCAGCCACAGGCGCTTACGCTCGGCCAGCGCGCCGAGTTCGGCAATCGGGTCGATCACACCGTACGGAAAACACGGCGCCGAACCCACCAGCAGGATGGTGTCATCGTCGACCATCGATTCGATCGCCGCCACGTCGGCGCGATAGTCGGCGCCCACCGGCGCGCGCCGCACCTCCAGGTCCATCAGCTTGGCTGCCTTGTCGAACGCCGGATGGACCGACTCGGCGCCGACGATGTTGCCGCGGTGCCGCGCGTCCCCCCGCTGCTGGCGCGACCAGTCGCGGCAGGTCTGCACGGCCTGGATGATGCTTTCCGTGCCACCGGTGGTCATGAAGCCCTGGGCCGTCTCGGGCGCGGCAAACAGGCTCAGCGCCATCTGCACGACATCGTCTTCCATCTTCTTCACGCTCGGAAAGGCGCGGCCGGCGCCGAGCGCGTTTTCGGAGAAGAACTCGAAGAATCCGTCGCGCCCCATCTCATAGAGGTCGTCGTCGGCCTTGAAGACGAACAGCGGCGAGCGCCCGTGCTTCCAGTCGCAGTCACCCGCCTTCAGCGCGCGCATCTGGTCGAGGATGTCGGCGCGCTCTCGTCCCTGGTCCGGCAGCATCTTGCGCATCGACGTCTCCTCGTATGGCCCGTTGACAAAGACTACCCAGCTCCCTAGGATTCGTCAATGCCTACCCAGCGTCCGGTTATGTCGAACAGCGAGTCGAACAGCGAGTCGAACAGCGCGACGAGCCGTGCCCGATCCGGCATCAACAGCGGGCTCGATGT
>JANOJJ010000528.1:0-2125 GCA_031408155.1 Rubrivivax sp. | reverse complement strand
CCACCGTGTAGCTCGGCCCGGCCCGCATGACCTCGCGTGTATCCACAATAAAATCCGGATGGCCGACCTGCATCGCCGGGTTGCGCTCGATCACGGTCTTGATCGATTCGCTCATCGAGCCCAGGTGCACCGGCATGTGCGGTGCGTTGGCGATCAGTTCGCCCTGGGCACTGAACAGCGCGCAGCTGAAGTCCAGCCGCTCCTTGATGTTGACCGAGTAGGCCGTGTTCTGCAGCCGCAGGCCCATCTGCTCGGCGATGTTCATGAACAGGTTGTTGAACACCTCCAGCATCACCGGGTCGGCCTCGGTGCCGATGGCGTGCTGGTTGGCGCGCGGCTGCAGGCGCAGCAGATCGAGCGCGCCGGCGGCGCTCAGCCGCGCCTGCCAGCCGGGTTCGACCACCGTGGTCGCGTTGCGCTCGGCAATGATGGCCGGGCCGTCGATCAGCGCGCCGCCTTGCAGTTGCTCGCGCACGAACAGGCCGGCGTCGAGCCAGCCCTCGCCGTACATGCGGACCCGGGCCAGCGGCGCCGGCCGGTGTTCGCTGGCGTCGGCCGGCGCCGCAGCGTCCAAGCGCTCGCCTGCCGACACCGCTTCGACCGACACCGCCTCGATCACCAGCGCGCGGTCGGGCATCAGGAAGGCGAAGCGCTGGCGGTAGTCGGACTCGAACGCGCGCTGGACCGCTACCGCGTCGCCAAACGGAACTTCGAGCGCGCTGTCGGTACCCTGGTAACGCAGGTGGATGCGCCGATGCAGTTCGACCGCCGAACGCGCAACGCCCTGGCTGACCAGCTCGTCGCTGGCGGCCGTGCACAGCGCCTGCAACCGCGCGTCGGCCGCGGCCAGTCCCGCCGCGTGCAGGGGCTGCTCGACCGACGCCTCGCGCATCGCGATCTGGTCGGCCAGCCCCATGCCGTAGGCCGAGAGCACACCGGCCAGCGGGTGCACGAAGACACGCGTCATGCCCAGCGCGTCGGCCACCGCGCAGGCATGTTGGCCGCCGGCACCGCCGAAACACTGCAGCGTGTAGTGCGTGACGTCATAACCGCGCGCCACCGAGATGCGCTTGATCGCGTTGGCCATGTTCTGCACCGCGATCTGCAGGAAGCCCTCGGCCAGCGACTCCGCTGTCGTCACGCGACCGCTGGCCGACTGGACCTGTGCGGCCAGTTTCGTGAAGCGTTGCTCCACAGCGTCGCGGTCCAGCGCCTCGTTGGCGGCGGGGCCGAACAGCTGCGGAAAGTGCGCCGGCTGGATCCTGCCCAGCAGCACGTTGGCGTCGGTGGTGGTCAGCGGGCCGCCGCGACGATAGCTGGCCGGGCCGGGGTTGGCAGCGGCGCTTTCGGGGCCGACGCGCAGCCGTGCGCCGTCGAACGACAGGATCGAACCGCCGCCGGCGGCCACGCTGTGGATGCTCATCATCGGCGCGCGCATGCGCACGCCGGCGACCTGGGTCTCGAAGGCGCGTTCGAACTCGCCGGCGAAGTGGCTGACGTCGGTGCTGGTGCCACCCATGTCGAATCCGATGACCTTGCCGTGGCCCGCCGCCAACGCCGTGCGCACCATGCCGACGATGCCGCCGGCCGGACCCGACAAGATGGCGTCCTTGCCCTGGAAGCGGTGCGCCTCGGCCAGGCCGCCGCTGCTTTGCATGAAGAACAGGCGCACGCCGGGCATCTGCGCGGCCACCTGGTCGACATAGCGACGCAGGATCGGGCTGAGGTAGGCGTCGACCACGGTGGTGTCGCCGCGCGAGACCAGTTTCATCAGCGGGCTGACCTCGTGCGACACGCTGACCTGCGTGAAACCGATCGCGCGTGCCCATGCGGCTGCCGCCCGCTCATGACGGATGGTGCGGTAACCATGCATGAAGACGATCGCGCAGCCGCGGATGCCGCCGTCGAAGGCGGCCTGCAGGTCGCGTTGCAACGCCGCTTCGTCCAGCGCCAGCAGCACCTCGCCATCGGCGCCGATCCGCTCGTCGGCCTCGACCACGCGTTCATACAGCAGTTCGGGCAGCAGGATGCGGCGGTCAAACAGGCGCGGCCGCGCCTGGTAGGCGATGCGCAGAGCGTCGCGAAAGCCGCGCGTGATGACCAGCAGCGTGCGTTCGCCCTTGCG
>JANOJJ010000478.1:0-4568 GCA_031408155.1 Rubrivivax sp. | reverse complement strand
AGGTGCCACCGGCGTGGTCGGCGGAGCTCTTCAGGCGCTGCAGTTCAGTGTCGAATGCGGCGTGCGCCCAGGGCCGCCGAGAGTGCAACGACGCGGCGAAGTGAACGGCTCGTTTCGATCGACATCATGGTCGGTCTGCTGGACACATGAAGGTTGAAGGTTCGAGCAATGTAGGCCGCCGCCACCGCCTTCGATTTGGCGAACAGGACAGGTTTGGTACTGCAATTTCAGGCCGAACCGCGTTGCGTCGAGCAGCCCGGCGCCAGCCCAGGGCCAGCGCCGTTGCCGGCGCTCAGGGCAGGGCCAGGGGGCGGCTGTTCGAAGACAGGGCCGGCAGACCAGCGCCGTCGAGTGCACGCAGGAACGCCACCAAGGCGCGCTTGTCGTCAGGCCCAAGCCCGAGCGCCGACAGCGCCTTGCTCTTGTCCGGCGCGGCGCCACCACCGCGATCGTAAAAATCGATCACGTCCTCCAGCGTGGCGAACGATCCGTCGTGCATGTAGGGCGCTGTCCGGGCCACGTTGCGCAGACTTGGCGTCTTGAAAGCGTAGCGGTCGGCGGGGTCGTGCGTGATGTCGAATCGGCCCAGGTCCGGCGCCACCACGGCGCCGAATGCCGCCAGTTCAGCGTCGGTCAGCACGGTCTGCACGCCAGCGGCCAGCGGCACCACGAACGAGCGGCCAGTGCGCGGCGTGAATCCGACCCCGGTGACGTGAAACCTGCCATCCGACAGCAGTGCGTGCCTCTCGCCGACGAGGTGGCAGGCGGTGCAACGCCCCTGGCCGGAAAAGATACCGAACCCCAGTTGCTCCTCAGCGCTCAGCGCCGTGCTCCGGCCGCCATAGCGCCAACGATCGAAGCGCGAATCGGCCGCAACCAGCGTGGCTTCGAAGGCGGCGATGGCAGCGCCCAGCGTATGCATCGACGGCCCGTCGCCGCCGAAGACACGCTCGAATCGCCCGCCGTAGTCAGCCAGCGCGCGTATTCGCTGCAGCAGATGGCCAACTGAAGGGTTGGCCATCTCGTCGGCGTGCAACAGGGGCATCCAGGCCTGCGTCGACAGCGACGATTCGCGCCCGTCGTGAAAGAGCAGGCTCGACTGCCAGGCAACGTTCAACAGCGTGGGCGCATTGCGCTTGAGCGACTTGCCCTCGATGCCGACCGCCGTTTGCGATGCGTTCGACGTGAAGCCCTCTTCCGGTAGGTGACACATCGCGCACGACATCGTGCCATTGAACGACAGCCGACGGTCGAAGAAGAGTTTGCGGCCGAGTTCGATGCGGCCCGGGTCCAGCACGACGTCGGCGGGCATTCGCAGTGGTGGCAAGCCGAACGCCGCTGCGCTGTCGAAGACGCTCTGTCGAGCGAAGTGCCACTGCCACAGGCCCGGACCCACCACGGCGACGATCGCAGCGATGGCCAGCAAGCGGCCAAAGCGATTGTTCATCGTGGCGGCGGCCGCGTCCTGGCCAGCGCGAGACCGGCGGACTCCAGTGCCAGTGTCCTGAGGTCATTGACGATGACGTCGGCATGCAGGAACGCGGTGCTGTAGATCTCACGCACCTGTCCACGGTGATCGAGCAGAAAGACCTTGAGCAGATGGGCGCGAGCACGCGTGGGGGCACCGCTGGCGTCGCGTTCGATCTCGACGTCCTGACCGAAGTCGTCGAGGATCGGTTTGAGGAACCGCGTCGAGTAGGTGGTCAGAAAGTGCCAGCGCAGCTCGGTGCTGCGGGCATGCTCCGCGCCATAGACACGCATCGCGTCGGGGGTGTCGTTGGCCGGATCGAACGACAGGCTGACCAGCCGCACCTGGCCGCGCAGCGCCGGGTCGGCGAGCACCCGGCGCTTGACGGTGGCGAAGGTCGCATAGGCCAGTGGGCAGCCGATCGGGTCGCTGCAGTAGGTGTAGACGAAGGACAGCAACGTCAGCGCCCCCTGCGTGTAGCGCGAGAGCCGACGCGGCAGCTGGTTGCCCTCGAGCACCCAGCCATCCGCGGCCCGCTGGATCGGCGGCAGTGCATAGCTGCCCGGCGCCGGCGCCACGAAATCCTGCCTCGGGGCGGTGGACGGCAGTTGCGCATGCGCCAGCGGCAGCGCCGTCAAGGCGGCAAGCACGCAGCCGATCACACCGCGCCGTGGCCTCATCGCGTCGCCGTTGCGACGCGCACCGGTGCCGCGTCCCATGCGGCCGTCGCACCTGCCTTGGCACTGAACTTCATGTGGTGGGCGCGCCCGAGCGCGAGCTTGTGGAAGTCGACTTCGAACACCTGCTTGAGCTCCTTGCCGTCCCAGCTGTAGGCGCGCAAGGCCTGCTCGTCGTCGGCACCCTTCTTGTCCCAGTTGGCCAACAGCGACGACGTGATGTAGACGCGCTTGCCGTCCCAGCTCTGCGAGACCATGTTGACCTGTTTGCCCGTCACCTTCTCGTAGGTCTGCCTGGGCGCTTGCGGGTTGCTGAGGTCGAAGTAGCGGGTCTTGCCGTCCATGAACGTATTGACCCACAAGCCCTTGCCATCGGCGGTGATCGAAATGTCGACCGGCAACGGAATCTTGGCCGGATCCCCGATCGTGGCCACGTCCTTGGCTTGCCATTGGCCGGCCGCGTCTTGCTTGACGAGCCACAGCTTGGAGGTCAGCGCGGTGGCCGTGATGGCCCAGTTGTCGCCGCCGGCCAGCGACCAGCGTATCTCCAGCGGCGCGCCCGGCACCTCGAACACCTTGGTCGGCTTCATGGCCTTGAGGTCCCACAGCGCCATCGTGCTGCCGAAGTTCTTCATCGCGTTGGCATCCTTGATCAGGACACCCATGTCCATCATGTAGTTGGTCCAGCCGGTGAAGCTGGAGGTGAGCATGGCGTTCTTCTGCGGATTGATGCCGATGTCGTAGCCATAACCGTCGCCACCGCCGATGTCCTTCATGCCCTTGGGCATGTCGTGGGTGGAGACCATCTTGCCCTGGTTGCTGTAGACCGCGATCCCGGTGGCGCCGCCGTGGTCCTTGGCATTCGACAGGGCCTGCACCATCATGCGGCCCGGCAGGGCGTAGAAGGTGTGCGGGCCGACGTATTTGGTTTTCGCTTCGAAGTCCTTGATCGTGTTGACCAGCTTGGGCTTGGCCGGATTGCTGCCGACATCGAAGACGAAGATCCGGTTGTCGTCCAGCCTGCCCGCCCACAGGAATTTGCGATCGTCGGTGAAGCCCATGTGGTGGGCCTCGCCGCGGCCGCCCACCGAGAGCGAGTGAATCATGGTGCCGTAAGTCTTGCTGGCCGGGTCGGCGTCGATCGTCACCAGTTTGTCGGAGCCGTCGCCGACGCCTTTGATACCGAGGGTCCAGACATGCAGGTACTGCTCCTGGCCCTTGATCAACCGGCTCATGTACGGCGAGTTGCAGGTCTCGTCGGCCAGCGCCTCGCCGACCGGACCGGCGAGCAAGGATGCCGCGGCGATGGCGGCGGCGAAAACGCGCTTGGGATCTGTGCTCACGCTGTCTCCTTGTATTGTGGTGAGCAAATCCTACTCGTGTGCTGTTTGGCTGGGAACCCTGGTCGACCGCCCGACCTGACCGCGTTGGCGTTGTTCGTCTGCCGCGGCCAGCTCGAGATCGAGCCTTCGATGGTTGAGCAGGTTGTCCTTGCTGACGCGCACGTCGGGCACGCCCCCTGGTCCAGGTGATGGCGCGCGTTTCGTAGTCGATGATGCGGACGTCGTGCTTTTCCTCCTCGCTGACGGCGAGTTGCTTGCCGTCAGTCGCGCGATCGGTCTGCATCGGCGCCGCGGCACAGCGGCGCCAGGGTTTGCGCGCTTGCCGCACCGCTGCGGCTGCGGCAGCCTGACGCCCTCCCTGCAGCCGAAAAGACCAACATGCGCCGCCAGCCCACCAGCCGCCGATCGTTCGTCGCCGCCACCGTCCTGACCGCGCTGTGCAACAGCGCGGCCTGGGCCCAGGCCTGGCCGGCCAAGCCGATCCGCTACATCGTGCCCTTCGCGCCCGGCGGTACGACCGACATCATCGCGCGCGCGGTCAGCGACAAGCTGGCGCTGGCGCTGGGCCAGCCGATCGTGATCGACAACAAGCCGGGCCAGGGCGGATCGGCCGGTGCGGGTGAACTGGCGCGCGCCGCGCCCGATGGCTACACCATCGGCGGCGGCACCATCAGCTCGCACGCGATCAACGCCACGCTGTACGGCAAGCTGCCCTACGACCCGGTAACGAGCTTCGAGCCGATCACGCTGTATGCCACCCAACCCAACGTGCTGCTGGTGCACCCCAGCGTGCCGGCCACCACGGTGGCCGAGTTGATCGCGCTGCTGAAGGCCAACCCCACCAAATACTCGTTCGGCTCGGCCGGCACCGGTACCTCGCAGCACATCTCCGGCGAGTTGTTCAAGACCCTGACCGGCGTCAAGATGGAGCACATCCCCTACCGCGGCAGCGGCCAGATGCTGCCCGAGTTGCTGGGCGGCACGCTGCCGGCCGCAATGGACAACATCGCCAGCGCGATCCCCCACATGAAGGCCGGCAAGCTGCGGGCGCTGGCGGTGACCACCTCCACACGTTCCGGC
>JANOJJ010000444.1:0-1649 GCA_031408155.1 Rubrivivax sp. | reverse complement strand
GCAGCTTTCCTTGCCGCCGCAACCCGTGGCGTCAATCGGTTCGTCGACCGCGACGATGATGTCGGCCACCGTGATCTCGGCGGCTGCACGGCCCAGTGAATAGCCACCGCCGGGACCGCGCGTGCTTTCCACCAGCTCATGTCGGCGCAGCTTGCCGAACAACTGCTCGAGGTACGACAGGGAGATCTGCTGGCGCTGGCTGATCGCGGCCAATGCGACCGGTCCGGTGCCCGAGCGCAAGGCCAGATCGATCATCGCGGTGACCGCAAAACGGCCCTTGGTGGTGAGTCGCATGAAGTTCTCCTGTCGAGAAGGAAAGAGACGCTGCCGGGGGCTTGACCAAGACGGGTGGAATCGGTTTCGCCGATCCGGCTCAGTAGACCGAGGGATTACCCGCGCCTGAGTCCTACTGATTCTGTCAAGTATATAGGAATCACCTCGTTAAGGCCTTGCCTGCCGCTGAGTGCTGCAGCAGCGCCAGTTCCTGCTTCAGGTCACGAACCAGGCCATCGCAGGCGTCTTCGACCAGGACGAGCACGAGCTCGAAGTCGCGATCGCAGCCATAGTAAGGATCGGGCACGATGTGCCGCCCGGGGTGGGCGCCGGCGTGTGTCATCAGCAGTTCGACCCGGGCCCGGGCCGCGGGCGGTGCCGCGTCCTGAAGCCACTCGAGATGGCCTTCGTCCATCGCCAGGATGCGCTGAAAACGCGTGAAGTCCTCGCCCACCACGCGCCGCGCACGCAGCCGCGACAGCTCGTAGCCGCGCGCGCGGGCATGCGACTGCGCCCGCGGGTCGGGTGGCTCGCTGGTGTGGAAGCCGTGCGTACCGGCCGAGTCGACTGCCACACGGTCGGCCAGGCCGGCGCTTTCGAGCTTGGCCCGCAGCACAGCCTCGGCGGTGGGCGAGCGGCAAATGTTGCCACTGCAGACCATCAAGACCCGCAACACCGGCTCGGTTGCGGCAGCCAGCCCCAGCATGCGCTTGAGCACCCTCATGGCCGCCCCCCGGCTTGCTGCAGCGGCAGCACGTTGCTGTCGTGGCCGGGTGCCCCGAAAGCCTGTTCGCGCAGCAGCGCCAGTTGGTCGCGCACGCGCGCGGCCTTTTCGAACTCGAGGTTGCGCGCATGGTCGAGCATCTGCCTTTCCAGCGTCTTGATGCGCTTGCCCAGGTCCTTCTCGTTCATCACCTCGACCTCGGCCGCTGCCTTGGCGGCCTGGGCTTCCTCGCGCGCCGTCTTGTCGGACACCACGCCGTCGATCAGGTCGCGGATGCGCTTGCTCACGCTGCGCGGAGTGATGCCCAGTGCGAGGTTGTGCGCGATCTGCTTGGCACGCCGGCGTTCGGTCTCGTCGATCGCGCGTTTCATCGAATCGGTGATGCGATCGGCGTACAGCAGCGCGCGGCCATTGATGTGACGCGCCGCGCGACCGATGGTCTGAATCAGGCTGCGCTCGGCGCGAAGGAAGCCTTCCTTGTCGGCATCGAGGATTGCCACCAGGCTCACCTCGGGCAGGTCCAGCCCCTCACGCAGCAGGTTGATGCCCACCAGCACGTCGAAGGTGCCCAGCCGCAAGTCGCGCAGGATCTCGACGCGCTCGACGGTGTCGACGTCGCTGTGCAGGTAGCGCACCTTGACACCGTTGTCCG
>JANOJJ010000394.1:0-4244 GCA_031408155.1 Rubrivivax sp. | reverse complement strand
CTCGACGATGGTCGGGATGCGGTAGTCGAGGAAGTTGGGCCGCAGCGCCAGGCCTTCGTGGTACTGCGTTTCTTCGCACAGGGCCTGGCCCATGCCCATCCATACGGCGCCCTGCACCTGCCCTTCGACCGCCAGCGGGTTGATGGCGAAGCCGCAGTCGTGCGCGACCCAGACCTTTTCCACGGTCACCACCCCGGTGTCCTCGTCGACGGCCACCTGCACCACCTGCGCGGCGTAGGAGAAACCGGCGGTCGAGCCGACCGCGGCGCCGCGGAACTTGCCGCCCTGGGTTTCGGGCGGGGTCGACCACACCCCCTTGACCGTGAGCGTGCCGCTGTCGACCAGCGCCGCTTCGACCACCTGCGCAAAATCCAGCGCCTTGTCGGTGCCGACCACGGCGCAGCGTTCGCCGGCCCAGTCGACCTCGTCAGGCGTGACCTGCAGCGAGCGCGCTGCCGCGGCCACCAGCACGCGCTTGAGTTCGGTCGCTGCGTTCAGCGCCGCATTGCCGACCATGAACGACACGCGCGACGAATACGAACCGTTGTCCTTCGGCGTGAGCGCGCTGTCGGTGGCGATGACGCGGATGCGCGCCAGCGGCAGCACCAGCACCTCGGCCACCACCTGCGTCAGCAGGGTCGACGAACCCTGGCCGATGTCGGACGCGCCGGTCAGGATCGTGATGCCGCCGTCGAAGTCGAGCTTGAGGTTGATCACCGCGTGCGGCTCGCCGCTCCAGTGCACCGGCTTGGCCGAGCCCGACACGTAGTGCGAGCAGGCCATGCCCAGACCACGCTTGACGCTGCCCTGCGGCGGCAGCTGACCGCGCCGCACCTTCCAGCCCGAGGCCTGCTCGGCCCAGCTCAGGCAGGCCGGGACGCCGTAGGAGTTGACCTGCAGGTCATTCAGCGTGCGGTAGGGTGCGTCGATCAGGTTGGCGCGCCGCAGCGCGAACGGGTCCAGGCCGAGCTGGCCGGCCATCTCGTCGAGCAGCGACTCGAAGGCATGCCGCGCGTCGACCGCGCCGTGGCCGCGCATCGCACCGCAAGGCGGCAGATTGGCGTAGACCCGGTAGCCGCGATAGCGCACTGCCCCGACCCGATACAGCGCATGCAGCAGCGCGCCGGCGTAGAGGATGGTCACCAGCCCGTAGCCGCCGTAAGCGCCGCCGCGCTGCACGATCTCGCAGTCGACGGCCGTGATCTCGCCGCTCTTCTTCAAACCGATCTTCAGCTTGATGTCGGTCGCCGGCCGGCCGCGGTGGGTGAGGAAGCCCTCCTCGCGCGTCAGCTGCATCTTCACCGTGCCACCCGCGGCACGCGCCAGGGCGGCGGACACCAGCTCGAACTTGAGCGGCTCCAAGCGGTGCCCGAAGCCACCGCCGACGAAGGGCTTGACGACGCGGATGCGCGAGCTGTCCATGCCCAGCACCTGGGCCAGCGTGAGGTGCAGGTAGTACGGCACCTGCGTCACCGAGTGCGTGGTCAGGCGGTCCTGCTCGGGCTCGTAGGCGGCCACCGCAGCGTTGAGCTCGATCTGGCCATGCGCGACCTCGGCGTAGGTCGTCGATCGTTCGAGCGCCAGGTCGGCGGCGGCAAAGCCGGCGTCGAGGTCGCCAAAATCCTGCTCGACCAGGCGTTCGATGTTGCCGGCCTTGCGGTCGTGCAGCAGCAGCGCGCCGGGCGCGCGCGCGTCGGCGGCGCTGAAGTACGCCGGCAGCGGCTCGATGTCGAGCACGATGGCGCGCAGCGCGGCCTCGGCCGTGGCGTCGTCAATGGCGGCCACCGCCACCAGCGGTTCACCGCGGTAGCGCACCTTGTCACGCGCCAGCGGCCACTCGTTCTGTGCGATCGGGATCACGCCGTAGGGCGCGGCGAAGTCCTGCCCGGTGATCACGGCACGCACACCGGGGATGGCCAGCGCAGCGGTGGTGTCGATGCGGCGGATCAGGCCATGCGCCAGCGGGCTGCGCAGGATGCGGCCCACCAACGCCTGGCCGAACGGCAGATCAGCGGTGTAGCGCGCGCGGCCGGTGACCTTCTCGATGCCGTCGACCAGCGGCGTGCGCTGGCCCACGCCGCCCGGTGCGGCGCTGGGGGTCTTCGGTGCAGCCGCCTGCGTGCTGTGAGTCATCGTGCGGCTCCGGCAGCGGTCTGCACCGATTCGATGATCTTCACGTAGCCGGTGCAGCGGCACAGGTTGCCGGCCAGTGCGTCGCGGATCTGCGCTTCGCTCGGGTCGGGGTTGCGCCGCAGCAGGGCCTCGGCGGCCAGCACCATGCCCGGCGTGCAAAAGCCGCACTGGGTGCCGAGCTTTTCGTGGAAGGCCTGCTGCAACCGGCTCATGCGGCCGCTGGTCGACAGCTGTTCGATGGTCTCGATGCGTTTGCCGGCACACGACGCCGCCAACGTGATGCAGGCCAGCTGCGGCTGGTCGTTCACGAGCACCGTGCAGGCGCCGCATTCGCCGCCGTCGCAGCCTTGCTTGGTGCCGGTCAGCCCCAACTCGTCGCGCAACAGGTCGAGCAACAAGGCGTTGTCGGCCACGGCCAGTTGTTGCACACGCTGGTTGACCGTCAGGGTCAGCAGTTTCTTGCTCAAGGTGTCGTGCTCCTCGGTGCCGCATTGGGCGCATGCGCAGGGCCGGGCCCTTCGACAGATCAAGCAAGCGTACGCGCTATTGGCTTATTGCGGTACCACAATACCGAATTTAGTTTGATCCAGTTCAACCTATGCTGCACGCTTTGCTTGGCCCGGCGGCTCGACGGCCCGCGCCCATGAAACTGCAGAAGAACACCTCGCTGGCGCTGGTCAGCGTGCTCGAGTTCGCCAGCGCGAGCGAGCGCCCTGTCTCCGCCGCCGAGATCGCCGACAAGTACGGCGTGTCGTCGCACCACCTGGCCAAGGTGCTGGCCCAGCTGGCCCGTTCGGGCATCGTGGCGTCAGCGCGCGGCGTCGGCGGCGGCTATCGCTTCACCGGCAATGCCCGGCGCCTGACGCTGCTGGACGTGATCCAGATATTCGAGCCGTTCGACCTCCCGGCGTCCCCTGCCGGCACCCCGGTGCAGACGGCGCTCGGTGCGGTGCTGGCCGAAATCGACGCCAACGCCAAGGCCACCTTCAGCTCGATCACGCTGGCCACCATGCTGCGCCTGGTCGAACGCCAGCAACACACCCGGCCCGCGGCGCAGCCGTCAGCCCGCGCGTGACCGGCGGGCGCTGCCGAGCGTCACGCCGGCGCAAACGCCGGCGCGCTGGCGGCCACCCGCTGCAGCAAGCGCGTCCAGGCGTCGTCGTTCTCGGCCTGCAGCGCCTGCAGCTCGGCGGCCGACAGGTGCCGGTAGCGCCGCTGCAGTGCCAGGTACTCGGCCACCGGCCGCGAGCGCTGGCCGTGGTTGAGCGTGTAGCGCTCGCCGTCCTCGATCTCATAGAGCGGATAGGCGCCGCACTCGACCGCATGGCGCGCCGCCGCCAGCGCGCCGTCGTCGGCCAGGCCCCAGCCGTCCAGGCAGGGGATCAGCAGCGTGATCAGACGCAGGCCCTTCATCGCCTTGGCCTTCTCGACCTTGCGCCGCAGGTCGGCCAGGTGGCCGATGCTGGCGGTGGCGACATAGGGCACGCCATGCGCGGCCATGATCTCGACCAGGTTCTTCTTGCGCGTTGTCTTGCCCGCCGGCGTCGAGCCGGTGCGCGCGTAGTGCGGCGTCGACGACGACTTCTGCGCCCCGGTGTTCATGTAGCCCTCGTTGTCGAGGCAGAAGTAGAGGATGTTCTCGTTGCGCTCGGCCGCCGACGACAGGCACTGCAAGCCGATGTCGTAGGTGCCGCCGTCACCGGCCAGCACGATGACCTGGGTGTCGCGCTCTCCGCGCGCGTCGAGCGCCCGGCGCAGCCCGCTGGCGGCCGCGGCGCTGGCCACCAGCGTGGGCTGGTAGACGGGAATGCGCAGCGAGCTGAAGGGCTGCGGCCCGGCGATGATGGCCATGCACGAGGGCGGTATCACCGCCATCGTGTCGGGGCCCAGCACGTCCAGGATGTGGCGCAGCGTCAGCGGCTCCACGCAGCCCGGGCAGGCGGCGTGGCCCGGGCACAGCAGGGCGCCTGGTTCAAGGCTCGGCAGTGTCGTCGCGGTCGTCGTCATCTTGCTCACCTCACCCATGCGGAATCGGCCAGCTCCGGCGCCGTGGCCGCGCTGGCCCGCGCCTGCTCGACGAAGGCGACGATGCGCTCGGGGCCGACGTTGAC
>JANOJJ010000345.1:0-3049 GCA_031408155.1 Rubrivivax sp. | reverse complement strand
GGGACCTGCTCGTACACATGCGTGATGCGCCCGGGGCTGGGGCTCATGACGATCAGCCGCGTGGCCAGGAACAGCGCCTCTTCGACCGAGTGCGTGATGAAGAAGACCATCTTGTTGGTGAGCGACCAGGCGCGCAGCAGTATCTCCTGCACGCTCTCGCGCGTGAAGGCGTCCAGCGCGCCCATCGGCTCGTCCATCAGCAGCACCGCCGGATCGTTGGCCAGCGCGCGCGCAATGCCGACGCGCTGCTGCATGCCGCCCGACAGCTCGTAGACCGCACGCTCGGCATAGCCTTGCAGGCCCACCTGCGCCAGCTTGAGCTCGGCCACGTGGACTCGCGTGGCCCTGTCGACGCCGCGCAGGCGCAGGCCCAGCGCCACGTTGTCGCGCACGTTCAGCCAGGGCAACAGCGCGTGCTTCTGGAACACCACGCCGCGGTCGGCGCCGGGCCCGACCACCGGCTGGCCGTCGAGCAGGATCTGCCCGGTCGACGGCGGCAGGAAGCCGGCAATGCAGTTCAGCAGCGTCGTCTTGCCGCAGCCCGAGGCACCGAGCGCGACCACGAAGTCGCCGTCGTGCAGCGTCAGGTTGACCGGCGCCAGCGCCTGCAGCGTGCCGCCCTTGACGGCGTAGTTGACGGTCAGCTCGCGGATCTCGAGCACGGGCATGGGTACTCCGATCAAAGGCGACGACAGCGCCACCACAACCCGGGGCGGCGCGCGGCCGCCCCTCGCGGCGTCTTGCGCGCCGGCGCCCTACTTGGCCATTGCCTTCTTCACGTAGGCGTCGGTGACGAAGGCGCCGTAGTCGGGCTTGACCTCTTGAATCCGCCCCTGCTCCTTCAGGAAGATCGCGGTGTTTGTCATCGCCTTGGCCGCGCCACCGCCCAGCCACTTGGGCCCGATCTGCTCGGCCATGGTCGGGAACACGTACAGGCCCATCGAGGGCGGCACGTCCTTGGCGTCGGCCTTGGTCCACTTGGCCACCGCCTTGACCTCGGGCGAATCGAGCGTCCACTTCGCCTTGTTGGCGCGGTAGCTCTCGTCGGCCTTGGCCAGCACCTTGACCAGCCCGACCATGAATGCCTCGTTGTCGGCCGCCCACCTGGCGTTGACGATCAAGCCGTCGAAGGTCGGGAAGCCCTTGGCTCCGATGGTCTTGGAGGTGGCGAGCACCTTGCCGTTGCCCTTGATCTTGGACAGCACCGGGTCCCAGATGAAGGCGCCGTCGATGTCGCCACGCTCCCAGGCGGCGGCGATCTCGGGCGGGCGCATGTTCATCACGTTGACAGCCTTGGTGTCGACGCCGTCGACCTTCATCAGCGCCATCAGTTGGTAGTGCGCGGTGCTGACGAAGGGGGTGGCGATCTTCTTGCCCTTGAGGTCCTTGACGGCGTTGATGCCCGAGCCGTTGCGCACGATCAGCGCCTCGGCATCGGCGATGTCGTCGAGGATCCAGAACAGCTTGATGTCCTGCCCCTGGCTGGCCGCAGCGACGATCGGGCTGGAGCCGGCCTCGCCGATCTGCACGTCACCGCTGGCCATTGCCTTGATGACGTCGCCGCCACCGCCGAACATGCGCCAGCTGACCTTGTAGCCGGTCGCCTTCTCGAGTTCACCCGACTCCATCACCGTGCGCAGCGGCACCAGCATGTCCTGGTGGGCGAAGGTCACTTCCTTCTTCTGCGCCATTGCGGCGCCGGCCAGGCCAAGGGTGGCGGCAGCGACAAGCAAAGCAAACCTGCTCTTCATGGTTCTTGCACCTTTGTGACGTGTGGACGAAGCGGGCCGGGCAGGCCCGTTGCGGCGCCGGATCTGCGCTGCTGTCGACGATTATGAAAGGGACCGACACTGGCTGGGCTTTGGCCCTTGCGCACACGAGCCGAGCGCAGCCGCGGCGACAGCCGGCCGTGGCGGGTGCGCGGTGGCGGACAAAGGTGACCACGGTTGCGGCGCTGGTCTGGATCGGCAAGACTGCCGGCCTGGTTCTGGTCCGCGTCCTGCGCGGCTGCCCGCAAGTCTGCTGCAGGTCTTCCCATGAAGCTGCATCGCGTTCTGGCCCCGGTGACGTTGGCTGCCACCGCGCTGTCGTCAGCCGCAACGGTGTCGGCCGCTGAAGTATTGACGCAGTTCGGGACCGCGGCCTCGATTGCATCCTTCAGTTGCGCCACGCAGGCCTGCGACCCGCGGGACGACCCCTTCCTGTTCGCAGGCAGCCTGAGCCTTGCCGCGCTCGCCGGCGGTGTGGGCCAGGGCTCGGCCAGCGTGGCCACCGGCACCTGGCCCGACCCGGGCAGTGCGTCGGGCAGCGTCACCGTAGCCAGCGCTTTGGCCGTGCCCCTGCTCAAGGCCGGCGCGGCCGCCCCCAGGTCAGCCACCGGCAGCTGGTTGGCCGGGCAGCCGCTGCCGATCCAGGGCTACACCTACACCGGACTCGGTGAGACGCTGAGCCTGAACTGGGACCTGACCGGCAGCGTGGCCAACCCCGATGACGTCAGCGCCACCGGCCTGGTCATGTTTGCCGGTTTCCTTTCGGCCAGCGAGTTGTCGGTTTTCCCTGACCTGTCCAACCCGCCGACCGCCATCTCCTTGCTGGTCTCTCTCAGCGCCGACCCCGGGGTCAGTTTCGCGAGTTCAGGGGCAACGGCGCCGTCGTCGCGTCCGATACCCTCGGCCTCGACGTAGCCTCGGGGGCCGTAGTTCAATCGCGTGCCCTCAAGACCAATGTGAGCGTTGAGCAAGGGGGGCCGCACGGAACTCGGCAATGCAAGGCCTCGGGTCTCGCGTTCAAAACCGGCATGATTGGTTCACGCGGTCCGGGAACAGATCTTGGTCTTCCTTTGCACGCCCTCGCGGTTGCCAGCATTCAGACTTGCACAGTCGAAGTCCGCGTACCAGTAGTCCGTCAAGCTTCGGGCGCGCGCCTCGGCAGTGCACCATTGCAACAGCATGGCAGCTCCGCGTCGGCTCGCTGCTTCGGCGCTGCTGGCCGGCCAAGGTCAGGGTTCAGGCCCGTGGGCAGCAAACCGTGGGGTCTAACTCTACGCTCA
>JANOJJ010000295.1:0-3327 GCA_031408155.1 Rubrivivax sp. | reverse complement strand
GACATCGACCAACTGCGCTTCATGCTTGGCGAGATCGACGAAGTGCAGGCCATCGCGTCGAGCGCGGTGCGTGGCTACGAAGTCGAAGACACGGCCGCGGTGCTGCTGCGCTTCGCCAATGGCGCGCTGGGCACGCTGATCGTCAGCGACACCGTGGCGGCGCCGTGGAACTGGGACCTCAGCGCCGGCGAAGCCGCGCACTACCCGCGACAGTCGGTCGACTCGATGTTCATCTGCGGCACCGAGGGCTCGCTGACGCTGCCCCGGCTGCAGGTCTGGCGCTACGCGGGCGGTCGCGGATGGCATGAGGAGTTGACCATGGCCCGTTCGATGCCACACGCGGCCGACCCGTACATGGAGCAGTTGCGCCATCTGCGCGCGGTGGCCGAGCGCCGCGAGGCGCCACTGTGCAGCGGACACGACGCGCTGCGCACGCTGCGCGTCGCCCTGGCCGTGCTCGAAGCAGCGCGCACGCGACAACCGGTGGTCCTGTCCGCCTGACGCAGTCAACCAACCCAAGGCGTCCCATGTCCGGTGTGCTGGAGCGAATGTTTTCCATCGTCGAGCGCCTTTCCGAGGACGTGCAGGGCGTCGCGCTGGCCACCCTGGCCGAAGAGCTGAGCCTGCCGCGCAGCGCGGTACACCGGTTGCTGCTGGGGCTGACCGAGCGCGGCTATGTCAGGCAGTCGCGCGAACGCGGCGACTACATGCTGACGACGAAGATTGTTTCGCTCGGGTTGAAGTACCTCAAGAGCTCGGGCGTCGAGGACCTGTGCCAACCGATCCTGGACCGCCTGGCTGAATCTTGCGGCGAGCTGGTGCGCCTGGGCGTGGTCGACGTCGACCACATCACCTGGGTCGCGCTGTCGCAAGGTGCACGCGCCGGCCTGCGCTATGACCCCGACATGGGCATCGATGCCCGGCTCAGCTGCACCTCGTCCGGCCACGCCTGGTTGTCGACACTCAGCGACGATGATGCGTTGACGCTGATCGCAAAGCAGGGCTTCGGCAAGCCGTGCGACTACGGCCCGAATGCGCCGACCACGCTGCCAGCGCTGCTGCAGGCGATACGCCTGGCGCGCCGGCAAGGCTATGCGATCACCGAGGAGACCTACGTGCGCGGCCTGTCGGCGATCGGCGCGCCGATCGTGCCGCGTGGCAAGGGCGCGGTGGGCGTGCTGACGATCTCCAGCCCGTCCGTTCGGCTGACCGAAGACAGGATGCACGCGCTGGCGCCGGACCTGGTGTGCGCAGCGGCCGACATCGCCCACGCGAGCAGGGCATCGCCACTCTTCGACCGGGCGTTCTGGCGGTGAGCCGGCCCGGCCACCCGAAGGGCGAACAGCAATGCGAGCACAGCACGAAGGCAGCCCAATGAACACGATGCGTGCGCTTGTCACCGGCGCTACCGGCGGCATCGGCCGCGCAATCGGCCACGCGCTGGCCGAGCAGGCCCGCCGCGACGGCGCCACGCTGCGCATCGCCGCCGCCGCGTCGCGCGAAGGCCCTGCGCTCGACGCCGTCGTCGCCGAATGGACCGCCGCGGGGGCGCAGGCCATCGGCATCGCCGGTGACCTCAACGACCCGGCCGCTTGCGAGATCCTGGTCGAACGGGCGCAACAAGGCTGCGGCGGTCTGACACTGCTGGTGTCGAATGCCGGCGCGTCGGTGCCGGGCGGCCTGGCCGACCTCTCGCTCGAGCAATGGGACGCCACCTTCGCACTCAACGTTCGCGCCACCTGGCTGTTGGCGCGCACGGCACGGCCGGCGCTGTCCGCCAGCCGAGGCAGCATCGTCGCCATCGCGTCGATGTCGGGCCTGCATCCGCATCCGGGGTATGGCGCCTATTCGCCGGCGAAGGCGGCGCTGGCAATGCTGTGCCGACAACTGGCCCAGGAGTGGGCGCAGGACGGCACCCGCGTCAACGCGGTCTGCCCCGGCATGATCCGCACGCCGCTGACCGAAGCCGTGTACCGCAACCCGAGCGTCGCGGCACAGCGTCAGGCGCTGGTGCCGTTGGCGCGCATCGGACGCGCCGAGGATGTGGCCGCCGCGGTGGCCTATCTGGCCAGCCCCGGCGCGTCGTACGTGACTGGCCAGAACCTGGTCGTCGACGGTGGCGTGGCCGACCACATGCTGGCGCTGATCCCGGGCCGTCCGGCCAAGGCCACATGAGCTGGCCACATGAGCTGGCCATCGACCGCGGTCGACGCGAGCGCAGCCTGGCCGCTGCGGTCACAGGTCGGGATGCGGCTGCCGGCTGTCATCGCCTCGGGACTGCAGCATATGCGTGACCAGATCGGCGACCGGTGCGCTGAGCGCGGAGGCATCGCGAACGCAAAGAAAGTACTCCCGAGCCGCCCATTCGTCGCACAGGCGCAGACAGGTCAGGCCCATGGTGGCGGCGTGCATCCGCGCCGCTCAGGTCAGCACCAACTCGAGGTCGGACAGTTCGAGCTCGTCCAGCCGCCACAGCTGTTCGCGCAGCCTGGTCGCGGCATCGAGGCCGATCACCGGACCGACCAGTTCGTCGAACTTGTCGTTCAGCTCGGCGTCGGCGAGCGGCGCCTCGGGGTCCCCGCGGCGGTAGGGCGAAAAGTGTTCGAGCGTGCGCCCGTCGTCCAGCGTGATGCGCACCCGCGCGGCGCGCAAGGCCGGGAAGCCGGCGCTGAAGTCCGGATCGCTCTTCAGGCTAACGCGGCACATCAGCGAGCGCGCCGCCGCGTCGGCCAGGCGCGCGTCGCTGAACGCGTCCAGCCGCACCGAGCCGTACAGCCAGGCCTGCGCGACCACGTAGGGCAGACTGAACCGGGCCTGCTGGGGCGACCGCGGATCGACGTTGCCGGTCACGTCGAGCGCGGTCTGGTAGGTCTCGACCTCGATCGCCCGCACGCGGTCCAGATCGTCCGCGCCGAGCTCGCTGCGCAGCAGCAGCACGGCGTCGATCGCGGCAAAGGTGTGGCCACAGCAACCGTGGCTCTTTTGCGTGATGCGGGTGATGTTGTAGCGCTCGCCGAGTGCGTCGGTGGCGCGCGCCCAGACCGCACCGTCGGCCATCGCGACGCCGAAGCCGACCTCGCCTTCGAGCATGTCCGGCGCGCCGGTGATGCCGTGCGCGGCGGCCTTGGCCGCGGTGCCGCCGGATGCCGCGGCGTGCCCGCCGTGCAGCGCCTTGGTCATCGACTCGGAGCGGAAGGCCTGCTGCAGTCCGGCAGCGAAGCTCGCCGCCGTGGCCAGCGCGTGCCGCATCACGGCCGGGTCGTTCGGCTCGAGCAGGAACGCTGCCGCCGCGGCGCTGCCGAAGCAGCCCACGGTGCCGGTGGTGTG